>JAASSQ010000135.1 GCA_021767845.1 Roseovarius sp.
GGCACGCCGTTTTTCTACAAGGCGGCGGTCGATGCGCTGGCGGGCGAGGGGGAGACGGCCGCCTGGATGCTGGCCTTCGGCGCGGTCGGGCTGACGGTGGCCTATGGCATGGCGCGGCTGTTGAACGTGGGGTTCCAGCAGTTGCGCGACGTGATCTTCGCCCGCGTGGCGCAGCGCGCCCTGCGGCAACTAGCCTTGGAGACCTTCACGCATATTCACCGCATGTCGCTGCGCTATCACATCACGCGCAAGACCGGCGGGCTGAGCCGGATCATCGAACGCGGCGTGAAGGGCGTGGAATTCCTGCTGCGTTTCCTGCTGTTCTCGATCGGCCCGCTGGTGCTTGAGCTTCTGCTGATCGGGATCGTTCTGTGGACGCTGTTCGACTTCTGGTATCCGGCCGTCGTGGTGGGGGTGATCGGGGCCTATGTGGCCTTCACCTTCAAGGTCACGGAATGGCGCGTGAAGCTGCGCAAGCGGATGAACGATCAGGACACCGACGCCAACCAGAAGGCGATCGACAGCCTGCTGAATTTCGAGACCGTCAAGTATTTCAACGCCGAGTCCCGCGAGGCCGCGCGCTATGACAAGGCGATGGAGGGCTACGAGACCGCCGCGCTCCAGACCTCCTATTCGCTGGCCTTCCTGAATTTCGGCCAGTCGCTGCTGATTACCGGCGGGCTGGTGGCGGTGATGGTCATGGCCGCGATCGGCGTGCAGAACGGGGCGATGACCGTGGGCGATTTCGTCATGGTCAATGCCTACATGATCCAGATCACCATGCCGCTCAACTTCCTTGGCACGGTCTATCGCGAGATCCGCCAATCGCTGGTCGATATGGGCGAAATGTTCGGTTTGTTGGAACAATCACCGGATATTGTCGAGAAACCGAATGCAAAGGTTCTGAATGTGCAAGGTGGCGAAGTTCATTTCGATCATGTGACGTTTGGCTACGACGCGGCGCGCCCGATCCTCAAGGACGTGACGCTGCGCGTGCCGCCCGGTCAGACCGTGGCCGTGGTCGGGCCGTCGGGCTCGGGGAAATCCACCATCGGGCGGCTGCTCTTTCGGTTCTATGACGTGCAGGACGGCGCCGTGCGGATCGACGGGCAGGATCTGCGCGATGTGACACTGGATAGCCTCCATGCCGCGATCGGCGTGGTGCCGCAGGACACGGTGCTGTTCAACGACACGGTGGGCTACAACATCGCTTACGGGCGCGACGGCGCCACGCGGGCCGAGATCGAGGAGGCCGCCAAGGCCGCGCAGATCCATGATTTCATCATGGGCCTGCCCGAGGGCTATGACACGCAGGTGGGCGAGCGCGGCCTGAAACTGTCGGGCGGCGAGAAACAGCGCGTCGGCATCGCGCGGACCTTGCTGAAGAACCCGCCGATCCTGTTGCTGGACGAGGCGACAAGCGCGCTCGATACCGAAACCGAGCGCGACATCCAGGGCGCGCTCAAGCGCGCGGGGCAGGGGCGCACGGTCATCACCATCGCGCATCGCTTGTCCACCGTGGCCGATGCCGACCGCATCGTGGTGTTGGAAGACGGGCACATCGTGGAAGAAGGCACCCATGCCGACCTTCTGGCGCGGCAGGGCCGCTATGCCAGCCTCTGGCAGCGTCAGCAGGCCGAAAAGGCCGCATGAGCCGGCGCAAGGACTATCCCGAAACGCCCGATGGGCGCTATTTCGTGGCGCGGGGGCGGCTCTGGCGCAAGACCGATCCGCGCCTGAGCGACAGCGCGCGCCGCGCGGCGATCAAGGCGCTGATGCAGGCCCGCCGCGCCGTGCAGACCGCCCGGACGGCACAGGCCGAGCGCGCTGCGCGCGACGCGGTGGATGCGGCCAAGCGCGATCTGGGCGAACGCGGCCCCGTCTGGTGGCAGGACGGCGCGCCCGACGAGGGCGGCAGGCACCCTGCCAACAGCAGCTATGCCGATTGGTGGCAATCCCTCGACGCGGATGCACAGGTGCGCGGCGAAGGCGACGGGCGCGGCTGACGCGGCCTATTCGGCGGCGCGCAGCGGCTTGCCGTCGGCATCCCGCGCCTGCATGACCCGCTTGATGTCGTCCACCACGGGGCGGTCGGCATCCTCGTCCACGTAGGCGCCGGGCTGCTCTTCGGGCCACAAGAGTTCCGGGGCCTTCACCCGCCGCGCGGCCGCGACCAGCGACCAGTCCCGCGCCGCCCGGCTTGCCCGCCCCAGCGACAGCGCCGCCAGCCCTTGCGCGGCCCATCCCACGTAGGTCGTGGCCCAGATCCGCAGCGCCAGCATCGACGGCGTGAAGACCAGCGTGAGCAGCGTGGCGATGCCAAGGCCGAACACCACCGCGGTGGCCAGCTGTTTCCACCACAGCGCCGTGGGCGAGTTGAAGGAATAGCCGCCATTGGCGAAATCCAGGCTGAGGCCGAACATCATCGGCGCAAGCCCCGCCATCGTGGTGATCGTGGTCAGCAGAACGGGGCGGATGCGCGCTTCTGCGGTGCGGGTGATCGCCTCGATCCGCGGCATGTAGCGGCTGTAATCCTGGTAGGTGTCGATCAGGACGATATTGTTGTTCACGACGATCCCGGCCAGCGCAACGATCCCGGTGCCGGTCATGATGATCGAGAAGGGCTGATCCATCACCAGCATCCCGATCAGCACCCCGGTGGTGGACAGGACCACCGCCAGCAGCACCAGAACGGCATTGTAGATGCTGTTGAACTGCGCCAGCAGGATGATGAACATCAGCCCCAGGGCACCGGCAAAAGCCTTTTGCAGGAAGGCGCCGGATTCGGCCTGGTCCTCCTGGTCGCCGGTCCATTCGTAGGCCACGCTGTCGGGCAGAACGCCGCTTTCCAGCCATTCGGTCAGCAACTCGATGCGTTCATTGGCGGTAATCGGCACCGCCGTCTGGCCGCCGCCCTCGGAGGCGACCGTCCGGGTCATGCCATCTGCCACCCCGGCCTTCACGTCGAAATAGCGGGTCTGGTCCACGCGGTCGATCTGGGCCAGCTTCTCGACCGGTTTGCGGCTGATGAAATTCGACAGCGGCACCAGCCCGTCCGAGGTGCGTACCTTGAGCGTGTCGAGCGTTGAGAGGATCCGGTCTTCCTCGGGCAGGCGCACGCGGATGTCGATCTCTTCGTCCGAGGAGGGCACGCGCATCGTGTCCAGAAGGATGCCGCGCGTGACAAGCTGGACCATCGCGCCCACCGTGGCCACGTCCGCGCCGTAGCGCCCGGCCTTTTCCACGTCCACGTCGATTTGCCAGTCGATGCCGGGCAGGGGCAGGGTGTCCTCGATCTGCTGCAGGCCCGGGGTCTGTTCGAATTTCTCGCGGGCCAGGCGCGTGGCCTCTTGCAATTCCTGCCAGTTGTCGCCCTTCAGCCGCAGGTGCACCGGCTTGGCCGAGGCCGGCCCACGCGCCTGCGCCAGGATCTCGATCTGGATGCCGGGGATCTGTTCCAGCTCGGCGGTCAGCTCTGCGATGATCGTGTCGCCGTCATAGGCTTCGGCGCTGACCTGGCGGGTCACCTCGTAGTCCAGGAAGGGGATCGTGAACCAGGTTTCGCGTGATTGCGGGCGCTCTTCCCACGGGATCGTTTCAAGCTGGACCTGCCCGATCGTGTCGAGCGGTGCCTCGGCGCCGCCGGTGTTGTTGTTCAGCCCGCCTTCACCGGCAAAGGCAAAGACGCTCTCGACGCCGGGATGCTGCATGACGATGCGTTCGGCCTCGGCGACAAGCGCGTCCTTCTGGTCGATCGACAGGTTGCCGCGCCCGCGCACATAGACGATGGCTTGCTCGGGCTCGGATTCGACGAAGAATTCGGTGCCGTTGTTGTTGTTCACGTAGAAGATCAGCACCGAACCGACCAGCACGAAGACCATGCCGAAGGTGAGGATGGGCATGATCGGGTTGCCGGCGATGAAATGGATCACGCGCCCGAAGGGCGACCGCCGATACCCGGCCGTGATCCGGCCCTCGCGCTGCGGCAGAAGCCGAGCGCCCAGCCAGCCCGCGCCGTTGCGCAGGCGCCGCGCCACAGCCATCAGCGCGATCAGGATCGCGACGACCCCGGCGATCCCCGCGGCGGCCAGCACGACAACGCCAAGGCACAGCGCAAAGACCGAGGCCAGCACCGGCACCACCGAACCAAGGATGCGGCCGGGATCGAGCAGCCCGAACTGCGCCGTGACCTCGGCCAGCAGGATCGGCGCCAGCCAGCCCGCCAGCGCCAGCGCCGCCAGCGCGGCGGGCAACATCAGCACGTGCCACAGCCAGAAACCCCGCGCCAAGCCGTCGATCCGGGTATTGAACCACCGTTCGGTCCGGCCCGTGACGCCGCCCATCACCGGCAGATAGACCAGCGCCACCAGCAGCGACGCGCTGAGCACGAAGATCAGCGTGACGGGCAACATGCCCATGAACTCGCCCGGCACGCCCGGCCAGAACAGCATCGGCAGGAAGGCACAAAGCGTCGTGGCGGTGGAGCTGACCACCGGCCAGAACATCCGCTTGGCCGAGGCGACATAGGCATGCATCGGGCCTTCGCCCTCGGCGATGCGCTTGTCGGCGTATTCGACCACCACGATCGCGCCATCCACCAGCATCCCCACCGCCAGGATCAGGCCGAACATCACGATGTTGGACACCGCCACGCCCATCACCGCCAACAGCGCGAAACACAGCAGGAACGAGGTCGGGATCGCGAACCCCACCAGCAGGGCGGGCCGGATGCCAAGGGCGGCAAGCGTGACGATCATCACCAGCGCGATCGCGGTCAGAACCGAGCCTTCCAGCTGCTTGACCATCGATTCCACCGTGCGCGACTGGTCGTTCGACGTGCCCACCTGCACGGCGGCGCGTAGCTGCTTGGGCCAGGTCTTCTCCGCCTCGGCCACCGTTTCGCGCACCAGGTCGGCGGTCTCGATGATGTTGAACCCCTTGCGCTTGACCACCTGCAACGCAACGGATTTTTCCATGTTGAAGCGCGCGGTCCCGATGCGGTCCTCGAAGGTCAGGTTGATCTCCGCCAGATCGCCCAGGGTGACGACCCGGTCGCCATTCGTCTTGACCGGCAGGTCATAGATGTCGCGCGTTTCGTCGAACGAGGACGGGATCTTGACCGAGAAAGCGCCGCTTTCGGTTTCGACCTCGCCGGCCGCGATCAGCAGGTTGTTGTTCTGCACCACGTTGATCAGCTCGCCGGCGGTGACGTTGTAGGCCTCCAGCCGCAGCGGGTCGATCACGACCTCGACCATCTCGTCGCGGTTGCCCGCGATCCCGGCCTCCAGGATCGGCTCCAATCCTTCAAGCTCGTCCTGCAGTTCCTTGGCCAGGCGCGCCATGGTGCGTTCCGGCACGTCGCCCGTCAGGTTGACGATGATGATCGGGAATTCGCTGAAATTGATCTCGTTGATTGAATACTGTTCGGCCCCGTCCGGGAACTTCGCCTCGGCGTTGTTCATGGCATCGCGCACGTCGGCCATGATCTTGGTCTTGTCCCAGCCGAACTCGAATTCCAGCGCGACACCGGCATAGTTTTCCGCCGCTGTGCCGGTCATCGTCTTGAGCCCGTCAAGGTCGCTCAGCTCGGTCTCCATCGGCTTGACGAGCAGTTTCTCGCTATCCTCGGCGGAAATGCCGGGGAAGGGGACCGAGACGAACAGGGCCGGGATCTCGATATCCGGCTCGCCCTCTTTCGGCAGCCCGACATAGGCCAGGCTGCCGGCAAGGATCGACAGCACGATGAAGGCCACGACCATCCGGGCCCGGGCGGCGGCCCAATCGACGATCCCGGTCATTGGCCAAGCTCCCGGTAGCTGGGCGCGACCTTGACGCCGTCGGTGACGTATTCCTGCCCGATCACGATGACATTCGCGGTCTCGGGCAGGCCCGACAGCCATACGCCGTTGGGGGTGTCGCGCAGCAGGGTGACAGGGGTGAACAGCGCCGCGTTCTCCTCGCCGACCAATCGCACGCCAAGCGTGCCTTCATCGTTCAGCGTCAGCGCGGATTGCGGCAGCAGATGCGCCTTGGTGCCGTCGGCCGAGATGACGATCTCGGCGGTCTGGCCGTCGCGCAGCTCCAGATCGGCGTTCGGCACCCTGATCTCGACGCGGAAGGTGCGCGTGGTTTCGTCGGCCTGCCGCGACAGGAACGTGACCTCGCCCTGCACGCGCCCGCCCGAGGCCATGTCGGCCACCGCCGTGGCGCCTGGTTCCACCCGGTCCACATCCGTTTCGGGCACGAACCCGACCAGCATCACGGGGTCCAGCTGGATCACCGTGGCGCACAGCGATCCGGGCTGCATCAGGCTGCCCAGTTCGGCGGTGTCGCTTTCCAGCAGACCCGCGAAGGGCGCCGAGATGGTCAGCCGCTCGATCTCCTTTTCGGCGGCGGCGACGGCGGCCTGCGCGGCCTCGATCTCGGCCTTGACGGTCTCGAGCCCGGTGGCCGCCGATTCAACCGCCGCCTCGGCCGAGCGCAGCGCGGCCTTGGTCGCGGCCGCGCGGGTCTGCGAGGCAAAGCCCTCCTGCTGCAGCCGCCGCGCGGCGTTGTCGTTGATCTCCGCCTCTTCCAGCCGCGACCGCGCCTCTTCCAGCCGGGCACGCGCCTCGGGCATCCGGGCGCGGGACGCGGCCAGCCGCGCGCGCGCCTCCCGAAGCGCGGCTTGCCGCGTGCCGGGGTCGATCTCGCACAAAACGTCGCCCGCCTCGACGAAGGCGCCCTTGCGCAACGGCTCCGACACCACCTGGCCCGAGGTTTCGGCCCGCAGATCGACCTCGCGGAACGCCTCGGTCTGGCCGCGCAGCACCACGGCGCTGTCGATCGTGCGCGCGGTCGATTTCACCGCCACCACGCCGACCGGCCCGCGCTCGGTGGCAGGCTCGGCCTGCTCGGGCGCGGCGTCCTGCGCAGGCGCACCATCGGTCGCGACCGCCATGAGCCGATCGCGCTCGAATACGAAGGCATAGATCACCGCGGCGGCGACAATGGCGGCGAGGATCGGGAAAAGACGCATGACTGATACCTTTCGGACCGGGCGTGGCCGCTTGACAGTGTCCCGCATCTAACGATCGGGAACAACACGGAATACGCTAAACCGACCGGTTCAGATTAAACTCTGATACAAGGTGCTGCAAGATGGCGCGTCGCCGCTGACATCCGCGCCCCTTGGCAGGGCCGGACCGACACGGTAAGAGGGGCGTCGGACGCAAGGGGTATCGGGCGTGAGCGACACAGACAGTTTCATCGAGGAAGTCACCGAAGAGGTCCGCCGCGACCGCCTGTTCGCGCTGACGAAGCGCTATGGCTGGATCGCGGTGGTCGTGGTCCTGCTGATCGTCGGCGGTACCGGCTGGAACGAGTGGCGCAAGGCGCAGGAACGCCAGACCGCGCAGGCCTTCGGCGATGCCGTTCTGGCCGCCCTGGCAGCCGACGATCGCGCCGCGCGGGCCGAGGCGTTGGCCGCCGTCGAGGCGCCCAATCCCGGCGCGGCGGCCATGCGCGATCTGCTCGCGGCGGCCGAAGCCACCGCCGCCACCCCGCAACAGGCCGCCGAGCGTCTTCTGTCGCTGGCGGATTCGGACACGATCGAGCCGGTCTATCGCCAGATCGCCATCCTCAAGGCCGTCGCCATCCCGGATGCCGGGCTA
>JAASSQ010000136.1 GCA_021767845.1 Roseovarius sp.
GCCGGGTCGAACTGCCCCGCGCGCCGGATGGACATTATTACCTGACCGCCGAGGTCAACGGCACGCCGGTGGATTTCGTCGTGGATACCGGCGCGAGCCAGATCGTGCTGACACGGGACGACGCGCGCCGCGCCGGGATCGACCTCGACGCGCTGACCTATTTCGGGCGCGCCTACACGGCGAACGGCCCGGTCCGCACCGCGCCCGTGCGCCTCGACCGGATCGAGATCGGCCCGATCTCGGACACCGACGTGCGCGCCGTGGTGAACGAAGGCGCCATGCAGCAATCGCTTCTGGGGATGGAGTATTTGCAACGCTTTTCCAGCGTCGAGATTACCGGCGGCACGCTTGTCCTGACCCGCTAGCCCGCCTTCTTCTGTTCGAAAATATCCCGGGGAGCGCGAGGGGCTGGCCCCTCGCCCGCCTCAGCGGGACAGCCCGCTCAGGCCTCGGCCTTCTTCTCCCACCGGCCCGTCTCCTCGGACCAGTATTGCGCCCTGGCCCCCGCGCCGGTCAGCGCCTTCCACTGCGCGCGCGCGGCCTGAACCGCCGCCGGGTCATGCCCGTCGAACAGGATGCAGACCCGCTCCAGCGCCTGCACCTCCTGCGCGTCCACCTCGGCCCCGTCCACCGCCATCAGGCAGGCCGCGCCGTTGGGCATGTCCCGCCCGGTGGTCAGCAGCACGGGTTGGTCGGCCTCGTGCGGTTGCCCGGCCAGGCCATGCGGCAGAAAGCCGTCCTCCGGCCCCAGCCAAAGCTTTTCGTCCAGCCAGGCCATCCGCGCGCTGTCGGTGCCGCGCACCGCGACCCGCCACCCGGCCTGGCGCGCCTTGCCCAACAGCATGGGCAGGGTCGCCTCCAGCGGTTTGCGCGTCAGGTGATAGAAGAACGCGGCCCCCATCAACCCTCCGGCTCGAAGCGGTCCGCGACCAGCCGGTTCAGCGCCATGACCCCCCAGCCGGATGCGCCCTTGGGCGCATAGGCCGTGTCCGACTTCACGCGGGTCACCCCGGCGATGTCCAGGTGGATCCACGGCACGCCATCCTTGACGAAGCGTTGCAGGAACTGCGCCGCGGTGATCGAGCCGGCGGCCCGCCCGCCCACGTTCTTCATGTCCGCGATCTCGGATTTCAGCAGGTCGTCATAGGCCTCGGCCAGCGGCAGGCGCCACGCCCCTTCGCCCTCGGCCTCGGCGGCTTTCAGGAACGCGCCGCACAGCGCGTCGTCATTCGAGAACACCCCCGCCTTTTCATGGCCAAGCGCCACGATCATCGCGCCGGTCAGCGTGGCAAGATCCACGATCCCGGCGGGCTTGTACTGCTCCTGCGCGTACCAAAGCACATCGGCCAGAACCAGCCGCCCCTCGGCATCGGTGTTGATGACCTCGATCGTGTCCCCCTTCATCGAGGTGACCACGTCACCGGGCCGGGTCGCCCGGTCCGAGGGCATGTTCTCGACCAGTCCGACAAGGCCCACCACGTTGGCCTTGGCCTTGCGCCCGGCAAGGGCGCGCATCGCACCGCAGACCACGCCCGCGCCGCCCATGTCCATGGTCATGTCCTCCATGCCCGCCGCGGGCTTGAGGCTGATGCCGCCGGTGTCGAACACCACGCCCTTGCCGACCAGCGCCAGCGGGGCCGCCCCGGACTCGCCGCCCTGCCATTCCATCACCGCCAGTTTCGAGGGGCTGGCGCTGCCATGTCCGACCGACAGCAAGGCGCCCATGCCAAGCTTCTGCATCTCCTCTTCTTCAAGGATGCTGACCTTCAGGCCGAGCGACTCCATCTCCTTGATCCGCCTGGCGAACTCGGTGGTCGTCAGGTGGTTGGCGGGTTCGCTGACCAGGTCGCGGGTGAAATGCACCCCCTCGGCCACCGCGGCCATGTCCGCATAGGCGGCGCGCGCCGCGTCGGGCTTGCCGGTCATCACCGTCACCGCGCCGGGCCGCGCGTCCTGCTCGCCGGTCATGTGCTCGGTAAACCGGTAGCGGCGCAGCGCCACGCCGAAGGCCAGTTCCGCCGGCCGCCTGACCGTGCCCGCCAGGATCAGCAGATCGCCCTCGCCCGCCGCGCGGCCCAGGGCCGCACCGGCCTTGCGCGCAGTCACCGGATCGGCATTGCGCTCAAGGCACAGCACATCGACCGCCTCGGCCTGCATCCCCGCCGGCCAGGCCAGCGTGCGCAGATCGCCCGGCTTCAACCTGGTCCAGGCATCGCTTTCCACCAGCCGCTTCAGCGCACCCTTGCACAGGCGGTTCACCCGCCGCGCGGCGGTGTCCAGCTTGCCGTCGGGCGTGACGATCACCGCGACCCGGCCTTCGGCCTGCGCGATCTGTTCGATATCCGTTTCGGCAAAGGTCACGGGCACGGTTGGGGTCATCTGCAAGCTCCTCGATCCTCGTTGGTGTCGGTGTCGCGCCGAGTCCTAGCGCGGCCCCGCCGACTTGACCAGTTAGCAGTTTTCCCGCGCTTTCAATTCCGATAAGTTACCGGCGTAATGCGGCTTGGGGGATAGGTGTGACCAGATTCGACAGATACATGCTGTCGCAATTCATGGTCCTGTTTGGATTCTTCGCGCTGGTTCTTGTGGCGATCTTCTGGATCAACAAGGCGGTGCGCATGTTCGACCGCCTGATCGGCGACGGGCAGTCCGCGTGGATCTTCCTCGAATTCACCGCCCTCACGCTGCCCGGCGTGATCGGGGTGGTGCTGCCGATTGCCACCTTCGCGGCGGCGGTCTATGTCACCAACCGGCTGAGCACGGAAAGCGAACTGACGGTGATGCAGGCCACCGGCTATTCGCCGTGGCGGCTGGTCCGGCCGGTTCTGGTCTTCGGGATGCTGATCGCGCTGATGATGTCGATCCTGACCCACGCCCTGATTCCGGCCAGCCTCGACCAGCTGCGCGAACGCCAGGACGAGGTCAGCCAGAACATCACCGCCAAGCTGCTGACCGAGGGCGAGTTCCTGCACCCGGCGCGCGGCATCACCTTCTACATTCGCGAGATCACGCCGGATGGCGAGCTGCGCAACGTCTTCCTCTCGGATCAACGCGACCGCCAGAACCCGGTGACCTATACCTCGCAGGTGGCCTACCTGGTGCAGGATGACGCGGGCGCGACCCGGCTGGTGATGGTCGATGGGCTGGCCCAGAACGTCGTGCGCGAGGGCAACCGCCTGTTCACCACCCATTTCGCGGATTTCTCCTATGACATCAGCAGCCTCGTCGCCGCGCAGGGCAGCAGCGCGGACCTCGTGTCCTATGCGCTGACGCCCGCGCTGATCACCGATCCCGCCGGCGTGGCCGAGCGCACGGGCGCCACGCTCGCCCAGGTGTTTTACGAGTTGCACAACCGCTTCGCCCAACCCCTGTTCTGCATCGTGGCCGCCGCGATCGGCTTCTCGACCCTGCTCCTGGGCAGTTTCAGCCGCTTCGGGGTGTGGTGGCAGGTCTTGCTGGCGTTCCTGCTGCTGGTGCTGCTCAAGATCATCGAAAGCGGCGTATCGGGCGCGGTGCTGAAAGACGCCGACGCCTGGCCGCTGCTCTACCTGCCCTCGCTGACCGGCGCCGTTCTGACCGTGGTATTGCTCCACGTCGGCGCACGCCCGGGCCTTGGCCGAGGGCTCTGGGGCTGGCGCCGGCACGCGCCCGGGCCGGAGGCCGCGGCATGATCCTGCATCTTTACCTTGCCCGCCGGTTCCTGACGACGTTCCTGATGGTCTTCGGCATTTTCGTCGTCCTTCTGGCGCTGATCGGGCTGGTGGACGAGTTGCAGGATTTCCCCGATCTCGCCTTCGGCGAGGTGCTGGAGATCGTGCTGCTGCAGGCGCCCGAGGAAAACTACGAGATCCTGCCCCTCGTGGTGATCCTGTCCACCGTGGCGCTGTTCCTGCGCCTGTCGCGCAGTTCCGAGCTTGTGGTGGTGCGCGCCGCGGGGCGGTCGGGGATGCGGGCGCTTGTCGCGCCTCTGGCCGTGGCGGCGATGATCGGCGTGATCGGCGTCACCATGCTGAACCCGATCGTCGCGGCCTCGGCGAAACGCGAGAACGATCTTGTGAATTCCTACCAGGGCTGGGGCACCAGCGCGCTGGCCATCACCCGCGAAGGTCTGTGGCTGCGCCAGGGCGGCGAGGCAGGCCAGACGGTGATCCACGCCCGCAAGGCCAGTTCGGACCTCGGCACGCTACTTGACACGACCTTCATCTCCTTCACCCCCGACGGCACGCCCACCCGCCGCATCGCGGCAGATGAGGCCACGTTGGGCGACGGGGAATGGCAGATGCAGGACGTGAAGCTCTGGGACCTCTCCGAAGGGCTGAACGCCGAAAGCGCCGCGCAAAGGCTGGACCGCCTGACCGTGCCCTCGCCGCTGACCCGCGAACGGATCGCCGACAGTTTCGGCAAGCCGCATTACATCTCGATCTGGGAACTGCCCGATTTCATCGGCCAACTCGAGGAGTCGGGCTTCTCGGCGCGCCGCTATGCAATGTGGCTGCAGATGGAACTGGCGCGGCCGCTGTTCCTGGTGGCGCTGGTGATGGTCGCGGCGGCCTTCACCATGCGCCACAGCCGCCTGCACAACACCGGCAAATCCGTCCTGATCGCCGTGCTGACGGGCTTCGGGCTGCACTATGTGCGCAACTTCGCCCAGATCCTGGGCGAGAACGGCCAGATCCCGGTCCTTCTGGCGGCCTGGGCGCCGCCGGTCGCCTCGCTGCTGCTGGCCCTGGGCATCCTTCTGCACATGGAGGAAGGATGAGACCGCTTGCGCGCATCCTGACCGTCGCGGCGGCGCTTTGGCTAGCGCCCCTTTCGGCCATCGGCCAGACCACCCCGGCCGCGGACGCCGCGATGCTGGTGGCCGACGACGTGCGCCTGATGGCCGACGAAAGCCTTGTCGCCTCGGGCAATGTCGAGGTGCTGTTCGAGGGCCGGCGCCTGCAGGCCAGCAAGATCACCTATGACGGCGAGAACGACCGCCTGCTGATCGACGGCCCGATCACCGTGCGCGAACCCGATGGCACCGTGACGCTGGCGGACCGGGCCGATCTGGACACCGAGATGCGCAACGGCATCCTCATCGGTGCGCGGGTGGTGTTCAACTCGCAGGTCCAGATGGCGGCCAATGCCCTGACGCGCGCCGAAGGGCGGTATTCGCGGCTGACCAAGGCCACGATCACATCCTGCCGGATCTGCGAGACCGGCCGCCCCCCGATCTGGCAGATCCGCGCCGCCAACATCGTTCATGACGAAGAGGCGCGCCAACTCTATTTCGACAACGCGCAGCTGCGCGTCTTCGACGTTCCGGTGGCCTACATGCCACGGCTGCGCCTGCCCGACCCCACGCTCGACCGTGCCCGCGGGTTCCTGACCCCGGTGTTCGAGAATTCCTCGCTTCTGGGCTTTGGCCTCAAGCTGCCGTATTTCATCCCGATCGGCGATGACAAGGACATCACGCTCACGCCCTACCTGGCCGAAAGCAGCCGCACCCTGGAATTCCGCTACCGTCAGGCCTTCGTGAACGGCGACATCAGCGTGATCGGCGCGGTGTCGAACGACGATACCTACGAGGATGAATGGCGCGGCTACCTGTTCGGCACGGGCCGGTTCGACCTGTCGCGCGATTTCGACCTGGCCTTCGACCTGAAGGTGGCCAGCGACGACGACTACCTGTTCGACTACGACTACCACAGCGAAAAACGCCTGCGCAGCGAGATCGCCGTCGAACGCGCCCGGCGCGACGACTATATCCGGGGCGCGCTGACCTATGTCCACACCCAGCAATCCGGCGAAACCCAGTCGCTCATTCCCTCCATCATCGCCAGTTCCGAATACGAGCGCCGCTTCTACCCGGCAGCCCTCGGGGGCGAGTTCCGCCTCGGCGCCGAGTTGCACAGCCATTTCCGCTCCTCCGACCTCAGCACCGACGGGACCGATTTCGACCCCTGGGCCGACGGGCGCGACGTGACGCGCCTGACCGGAACCGCCGACTGGCTGCGCAACTGGACGCTGCCGGGCGGCGTGCTGGCCGAAGTGCGCACCGGGCTGGCCTTCGACGCCTTCAACGTCTCGCAAGGCGGCACGCTGGCCGAGGAGACAGCCTCGGAACTGACGCCCTCTGCCGCGCTCAAGCTGCGCTGGCCGCTGCTCAAGCGGACGGGCACGGGCGTCTCGCACCTGCTGGAACCGGTGGCACAGGTGTCATGGGTGGGCGGCGATAACCCGGCGGTGCCCAATGACGAAAGCACGCGGGTCGAATTCGACGAGGGCAACCTGTTTTCCCTGTCCCGATTCAGCGCCCCGGACAGGCGCGAACGCGGAGTGAACGCCGCCTACGGCCTGCAATGGACGCGCTTCGACCCGAAGGGCTGGGAAGGCTCGCTCGCCGTGGGCCAGGTCTACCGCGACGAGATCGAGCGCGAACCCACCGGCCTGCCCTCCTTCACCGAAAGCAGCGGGTTGCAAAGCTCCTTCTCCGACGTGCTCATCGCCGGGCAGATCAAGACAGCGAACGGCCTGACCTTCACCGGCCGCGGCCTCTTCGACGACGCCTTCGACACCACCAAGGCCGAGGCCCGGGCCAGCTGGCAGACCGCCACCTTCGATCTCGGCGCCACCTATGTCTGGCTGCAAAGCGACCCGGCCGAGGAACGCGACGAAACCTATTCCGAATGGTCCTTCGACGGCAGCTACCGCTTTGCCCGCCACTGGCGCGCCAGCGCCGACCTGCGCTATGACGTGGCCCGCGATTTCCGCGTCGAAAGCGGTCTTGGCCTGAGCTACACCAACGAATGCGTGGTCATGGCGGTTAGGGCCTCGCGTCGCTATACCAATTCCTCTAATGTATCGCCGACGACGAATATCAGTTTCACCATCGGGCTGCGCGGCTTTACAATGAAAACAGCCGACAAGAGCTACGTCCGCACATGCCAGAACTAAGCAGTATGAGGCACCGAATGCGCCACTTCCTCGCCGCCCTCGCACTTCCTGCCCTGATCGCCGCCGGTGCGCTTGGCGGCCTTGGGGCGCAGCCCGCGCGCGCCCAGAACCTTTTCGAGCCGGTGGTCAAGGTCAACGACAAGGCGATCACCCGCTACGAGATCAATCAGCGGGCCCGGATGCTCACGCTGTTCCGCTCCCCCGGCAACCCCGCCGAGCTGGCGCGCGAACAGCTGATCGAGGAACGGCTCAAGGTCGATGCCGCCGAAAGCGCGGGGCTCGTGCTGGAAGACACCGACATCCGCGCCGGGATGGAGGAATTCGCCGGCCGGGCCGACATGGACGCCGACCAGTTTCTCGCCGCGCTCAACGGCGCGGGCGTCACCGAACAGACCTTCCGCGATTTCGTGCGCGCCGGGCTGGCTTGGCGCGAACTGATCCGCGCGCGCTTCGCGCCGCGCGTGTCTGTCAGCGAAGCCGACATCGAACGCGCCCGCGCCGCCCTGACGGAAGGGTCCGGCGTGCGGGTGTTGCTGTCGGAAATCATTCTGCCGGCCCCACCGCAGGAACTTCAGGCCGCGCAGGACCGCGCCGCGCGCCTGTCCGAGATCGACACCCTCGGCGCCTTCGCCTCGGCCGCGCAGCAATACTCGGCCTCCGCCTCGGCGCAACGCGGCGGGCGGCTCGACTGGATGCCGATCAC
>JAASSQ010000137.1 GCA_021767845.1 Roseovarius sp.
ATCGACCGGGCGCAGGCGCTTGGCTTCACGCCGATGATGGCGACCGAGCTGGAATTCTTCCTGTTCGAACAAGCCTATGACGACATCCGCCGCGACGGGTTCCGCAACCTTGCGCCGATCAGCGGCTATAACGAGGATTACCATATCCTCCAGACCACCAAGGAAGAACATGTGATGCGCCCGATCCGCAATCTGCTGGTCGCGGCGGGTGTGCCGGTGGAGAACACCAAGGGCGAGGCCGAAACCGGCCAGGAAGAGCTGAACATCCGCTACGCCGAGGCGATGCTCTGTGCCGATCATCACACGATCGCGAAACAGGCGGTCAAGGAGATCGCCAACCAGCAGGGCCACGCCGCGACCTTCCTGCCCAAGTGGCACCATGACAAGGTCGGCTCGGCCGCGCATATCCACCAGTCGCTGTTCAAGGGGGATGCGCCCGCGTTCTTCGATGCCGATGCGGACCTGACCATGTCGGACACGATGAAAAGCTACGTGGCAGGGCTGCTGAAATACACGCCCGACATCACCTATTTCCTCGCGCCCTACATCAACAGCTACAAGCGGCTGATGCCGGGCACCTTCGCGCCCACCAAGATCGCCTGGAGCATCGACAACCGCACCGCCTGTTACCGGCTGGTGGGCGATGGCACCAAAGGGGTGCGGATCGAGTGCCGCACGCCGGGGTCCGACATCAACCCTTATCTGGCCTGTGCCGCGCAACTGGCGGCGGGGCTGTGCGGGATCGAGGAAGGGCTGGACCTGGCGCCGCCCGTCTCGGGCGATGTCTACAAAATGGAGGATGTGCCGATGCTGCCCCACACCCTGCGCGCGGCCACCGAAACGCTGCGCGGCTCGGAGATGCTGCGCCGGACGATGGGCGATTGGGTGGTCGATCACTATACCCGCGCCGCCGAGGTCGAGCAGGAGGCGTTCGACGCCGTCGTGACCGACTGGGAAATCGCAAGAGGGTTCGAAAGGGCTTGAGGATGACAAAGACAATTGACCTTATCTCGCCGATCGACGGATCGGTGTACCTGACGCGGGAGGTTCTGCCGCGCGATGCGGCGGTCGAGGCCTGCGCGCAAGCGCGCCGCGCGCAGGCCGACTGGGCCGCGCGCCCGCTGGAGGATCGCGTCGCGGCCCTGCGCAAGGCCAACGAGATCATCGGTGGCGACACCGACCGGATGGCCACGGAACTGGCGCATCAGATGGGCCGGCCCGTCCGCTATGGCGGTGAATTCGGCGGGTTCAGTGAACGCCTGACCCACATGGCCGACATCGCCGCCGACAGCCTTGCCCCCGACGTGATCGAGGACAGCAACAGCTTCCTGCGCCAGATCAAGCGCGTGCCCTGGGGCGTGGTGCTGGTGGTGGCGCCGTGGAACTATCCCTACATGACCGCGATCAACACCGTCGCGCCCGCGCTGATCGCGGGCAACAGCGTGATCCTGAAACATGCCAGCCAGACGCTGCAGGTGGGCGAGCACCTGGCCGAGGCGCTGCATCAGGCCGGCGTGCCCGAGGAGGTGTTCCGCAATGTCGTCATCGACCATGACACGACCGACGCGCTGATTTCGGGGCGGCATGTGGATTTCGTGAACTTCACCGGCTCGGTCGGCGGCGGGCAGGCGATGGAGCGTGCTGCGGCCGGCACCTTCACCCCGGTGGCGACCGAACTCGGCGGCAAGGATCCGGGATACGTGCGCGCCGATGCCGATCTCGACGCGGCGGTCGATGGGCTGATGGACGGGGCGATGTTCAACTCGGGGCAATGCTGCTGCGGGATCGAGCGGATCTACGTGGCCGAAAGCCTGTTCGACGCTTTCGTGGAAAAGGCGGTTGCTTGGGTGCGGGGGCAGACCCTCGGCAATCCGCTGGAGCCCGAAACCTCGATCGGGCCGATGGCCAATATCCGCTTCGCCCGCGAGGTGCGCGCCCAGGTGTCCGAGGCCGTCGCCGCCGGGGCCACCGCGCATATTGGGCAAATGCCGGCCGATGACGGCGAAAACACCTACGTCACGCCGCAGGTGCTGACCAATGTCACCCACGACATGCGGGTGATGCGCGATGAAACCTTCGGCCCCGTGGTCGGCATCATGCCGGTGGCCGATGACGAGGCGGCAATCGCTCTGATGAACGACAGCCGCTTCGGGCTGACCGCGTCGATCTGGACGGCGGATGCCAACGCCGCCGAACGCATCGGCGACCGGATCGCGACCGGCACGGTCTTCATGAACCGCTGCGACTACCTCGACCCGGCGTTGTGCTGGACGGGCTGCAAGGATACCGGCTGTGGCACCGGGCTGTCCAAGCTGGCCTACCAGGCCCTCACGCGGCCGAAATCCTACCACCTGAAAAGGATCTGACATGATACTTACCGGAAACTGGTCCTATCCTACCGCCATCCGTTTCGGGGCGGGACGCATCGCCGAGATCGACGAGGCCTGCAAAGCCGCCGGCATGCGCAAGCCGATCCTGGTCACCGATCGCGGCCTGAAGGCGATGGACATCACCAAACGGACGCTCGACCTGATGGAGGAGGCCGGACTTGGCCGCGCGCTGTTTGCCGAGGTCGATCCGAACCCGTCGGAGTTGAACGTCGAGGAGGGGCTCAAAGTCTATCGCGAGGGCGGCTATGACGGGGTGATCGCCTTTGGCGGCGGCTCGGGGCTCGATCTGGCGAAGACGCTGGCCTTCATGGCAGGGCAGACCCGTCCGGTCTGGGATTTCGAGGATATCGGCGATTGGTGGACCCGCGCGGACCCCGACGGGATTCATCCCATCGTGGCCGTGCCGACGACCGCCGGCACCGGGTCCGAGGTCGGGCGCGCCTCGGTCATCACCAATTCGCAGACGCATGAGAAGAAAATCATCTTCCATCCCAAGATGCTGCCCGAGGTGGTGATCTGCGATCCCGAACTGACGGTGGGGATGCCGAAACACATCACCGCCGGCACAGGGCTTGATGCCTTCGCCCATTGCGTCGAGGCCTATTCCAGCCCGCACTACCACCCGATGAGCCAGGGCATCGCGCTCGAGGGGATGCGCCTGGTCAAGGACTATCTGCCGCGCGCCTATGCCGACGGCACCGATATCGAGGCGCGGGCCAACCTGATGAGCGCGGCGGCCATGGGCGCGACCGCCTTCCAGAAGGGGCTTGGCGCGATCCATGCGCTGTCGCATCCGATCGGCGCGCATCACAACACCCACCACGGCACCACCAACGCAGTGTGCATGCCCGCGGTGCTGCAATTCAACGCGCCCGCGATCCGCGACCGGTTCGGCCCCGCGGCGGCCTATCTGGGGATCGAGGGCGGGTTCGACGGGTTCTGCGCCTTCGTCGATCAATTTAATGACGAGCTGGGCATCCCGCGGTCGCTGAGCGATCTAGGCGTGACCGATCCCGATCTCGATACGCTGGTCGAGGCGGCGTTGCGCGATCCCTCAACCGGCGGCAACCCGATCCAGATGACGCCAGAGAACACCCGAAATCTGTTCCAGGCGGTTCTCTGACGGGCCGCAGGCTCGGGCCGGGCAGGGCGGTCAGGCGCCGCCCTGCAGGGAGATCCCGTTTCCCCGTTGCTGCTGGAAGGACGGCGAAATCGCGTTGGCCGTGTCCTGGAGTTTCGGCAGGATCTCTGTCTCGATCTTCTCGCGCGTGTAGGTATGGGCCGAGACCGAGCATTGCACCGCTGCAAAGGCGCGCCCGCCGTGGCCGATGATCGGCGTGGCGATCCCGACCTCGTTCAGGATCATCTGCCCGGTCGAGATCGCGAACCCGTCCACCACGGCCTGTTCGATACTGTCGCGGATCTTGGCGCGATCCGTCGTCGTGCTGGGGGTGAATTTCTTGATCGGCCAGTTCTCGACCGCGGCGGCCCGCTCGGCCTCGGGGAAGGTGGACAGCATCGCGCGGCCCGCCGAGGTGGACAGCGCCGGCAGGCGCCGCCCGATGATCGTCGCCGCGAAATAAGTGCGCTTGCAGGGCAGGCGGCTGACGTAGATGATATGATCTCCTGAAAGCTCGGTCAGGTTCACGGTCTCGCCCAGATCCTGCGCCAGGTCGATCAGCTTGGGAATCGCCTGCCCGACAAGCGGGTCGGACCAGTAATAGGCATAGGCCAGTTCCAGCCATGCATGAGAGGGCCGGAACCGCCGCGTGTCGGGATCCTTGTCCAGCATCCCCTCCATGTGCAGCGTATTGGCCAGCCGCTGCGTCGCGCTTTTGTCGAGCCCGCTGCGCTGCGCAAGCTCCAGCAACGACAGATCGGTATGTCTTTCGTCAAACGCCTGCAGCAGGCGCAGCCCCTTGGCGAGCGAGGCGACGTAGAGCGTATTTTGCTTTTGTTTCATAGGGTTGGAAGATTCTTTTTGGAAAAGAGCGTGAAAGGGGCTTGACGGCTTCACGCCGGTTTGCGTTTACTGATCATATAAAAGTATTGTGTATCATAATATGATATGCGGTCAACTGAAAAACTCACCACCTGCCCGATGACGGGCGCCTTGAAGCACAGGGAGACCAAAATGAAGACAACCTGGTTGAAATCCTCCATCGCCGGCATCGCGCTGATTGCCGCCACCGGCGGGGCGTGGGCCGACAAGGCCAATGACACGCTGCGGGTGGCGTTCACGAAAGAGCTGGAGAACGTGGACAGCTTCTTCAACTCGTCGCGCGAAGGCGTCGTGCTGCAGCGCGCCATCTGGGACGGGCTGATCTATCGCGATCCGGTCACCAACGAGTACAAGGGCAACCTTGCCACGTCGTGGGAATGGATCGACGACACCACGCTGGAATTCAAGCTGCGCGAGGGCGTCACCTTCCACAATGGCGAGCCGTTCAATGCCGATGACGTGGTCTACACGGTCAACTTCGTCTCCAAGGAGGAAAACGGCGTCAAGACGCAGCGCAACGTGAACTGGATGGAGTCGGCCGAGAAGATCGACGACTACACCGTGCGCATCCACCTCAAGGAGAAATTCCCGGCCGCGATCGAATTCCTGTCCGGCCCGGTGTCGATGTATCCCGATGAGTATTATGCCAAGGTCGGACCCAGCGGCATGGGTCTGGAACCCGTCGGAACCGGCCCCTACAAGGTGGTTTCGGTCGTGCCCGGCCAGCATTTCGTTCTGGAAAAGAACGAGAACTACCACGAC
Organism: Roseovarius sp.; assembly: GCA_021767845.1. Taxonomy (GTDB): domain Bacteria; phylum Pseudomonadota; class Alphaproteobacteria; order Rhodobacterales; family Rhodobacteraceae; genus Roseovarius. The sequence continues at coordinate 5,155 of JAASSQ010000137.1, forward strand.
AGCCCCAAGGGCCAGCCGGAGATCACCAATATAGATATCCGCACCATCCCGGACGTGAACACGCAGATGGCCGAACTGTTCAGCGGCTCGCTGGACCTGATCTGGCAGGTGCCGGCCGACCAGGCCGAGAAGCTGGCCGAGATGGACCAGTTCACGGTGAAGAACGAATCCACGATGCGCGTTGGGTATCTGTCGATGGACGCGGCCGGCCGCTCTGGAGAATCGCCGTTCACCGACTTGCGCGTGCGCCAGGCCGTCAACCATGCCATCAACCGCCAGGAGCTGGTCGATGCCCTGCTCAAAGGTCAGTCAAAAGTGGTCTGGACCCCGTGCTTCCCCAGCCAGTTCGGCTGCGTCGAAGAGGCCGCGAAGACCTATGACTACGATCCAGAAAAAGCCAAGGCCCTGCTGGCCGAAGCGGGTTACCCGGACGGCTTCACCACCGAGCTTTATGCCTATCGTGACCGTGAATACGCCGAGGCGATCCTCAGCTACCTGAACGCGGTCGGCATCGAAACCGACTTCAAGTTCCTTCAGTATTCCGCCCTGCGCGAGCTGAACATGAAGGGCGAGGTGCCGCTGGCCTTCCTGACCTGGGGCAGCTTTTCGATCAACGATGCATCGGCGATGGTCAGCCAGTTCTTCAAGCATGGCTCGCTTGACGATGCACGCGACGATCAGGTCCTGGCGGATCTGACGGTTGCCGACAGCTCGACCGATCCCGAAGAGCGGATCGAGCATTACGCCAAGGCGATCGAGCGGATCACCGAACAGGCCTATTGGGCGCCGATGTTCTCGTACAACACGAATTACGTGTACACGAACGAAGTCGAGTACACGCCCACGGCCGACGAGGTTCTGCGCTTCACGACCATGTCCTGGAAGTGATCGCACCGGGCGCGGGGGGCTTGCCTCCCGTGCCCATACCATCCTGCAACCAGCCTGACACCTGACAGATCCCTCGCCCCCGCGGCGAGCGATAAGAGAAGGGTTTGCCCGTGCTTCTTTTCATCTCAAAGCGACTAGGCCTGGCCATCCTCGTGGCCTTTACCGTGTCGTTCATCAGCTTCACGCTTCTGTTCCTGGCCGGTGACCCGGCCGCGGCCCTGGCGGGCGAGACCGCCAGCGGTGAAGACATCGAGGCCATCCGCAAGCTTTACGGCTTCGACCGGCCGATGCTGGTGCAATATGCCGATTGGCTGCTGTCCGCGATCCAGGGCGATTTCGGCGAAAGCTATTATTTCCGCCTGCCGGTCGCCCCGCTGATCGCCGAGCGGCTGAGCGTCACGATGACGCTCGGGGTGTGCGGGATCACTTTTGCCCTTCTGACGGCGGTGCCCCTGGGCGTCGCGGCGGCGATCCGGCCCAATTCCTTCATCGACCGTCTGGCGCTGTTCCTGTCGGTGGCGGGGCAGGCGATGCCCAGCTTCTGGTTCGGCCTGATCCTGATCGTTATCTTCGCGATCCAGTTGGGCTGGCTGCCGCCCTCGGGCGCGTCGAGCCCGATGCACTTCATCATGCCGACGATCGTTCTGGGCTACTACGCCATGCCGGCGATCATGCGCCTGACGCGCGCCGGCATGCTCGAGGTGCTGTCCTCGGACTATATTCGCACCGCGCGCGCCAAGGGCGCACCGGAAGGCCGTGTCCTGTTCCGCCACGCGCTGCGCAACGCGATCATCCCGGTCGTGTCGCTGGCCGCGGTGCAGATGGGCTTCATGCTGGGCGGCTCGATCGTGGTCGAGTCGATCTTCGCCCTGCACGGCGCCGGATACCTCGCATGGGAAAGCATCGCCCGGAACGACCTGCCGACGGTTCAGGCGCTGATCCTCGTTTTCTCGATGTTCTACATCGTCTTCACCTTCCTTGCGGACGTGCTGAACGCCTGGCTCGATCCCCGGATGCGGAGTAGCTGACATGGCCACGATCGAAACCAAAGATCCCCTTCTGCAGGACATCACCGGCCCGACCCCGGGCCAGATGCTGCGCAAACGCATCTTCGGGCACCGCGGGCTGCTGATCGGCGTGACCGTTCTGGGCGTGCTGCTGTTCGTGGCGATTTTCGCGCCGCTGCTGGCGCCGCATGACCCCTATGCGCAAAGCCTGATGAACAGGATGGAGCCGCCGGTCTTCCTGGGCGGCACGTGGGAGCATCCCCTCGGCACCGACCACCTGGGGCGCGATTACCTGTCGCGGCTGATCTACGGGGCGCGCGTGTCGCTGATGATCGGGGCGATTGCCGCGCTCATCTCGGGGGTGATCGGAACGGCCATGGGCGTCGCCGCGGGCTATTTCGGCGGCCGCGTGGACATGGTGGTGACGTTCCTCATCAACGTCCGGCTGGCCATGCCCGTCGTGCTGGTGGCGCTGGCGGTCGTGGCGATCCTCGGCGGGTCGCTGCAGGTGGTGATCGTGGTGCTGGGGCTGCTGCTCTGGGACCGCTTCGCCGTGGTGATGCGGGCCTCGACGCTGCAGGTGCGGGGGCG
>JAASSQ010000138.1 GCA_021767845.1 Roseovarius sp.
CATATGCAGAAACCGCGCCCGCGCTGGCCCAACCTCGTGGTGCTCTGCGACATCTCCGGCTCGATGAGCCAGTATTCGCGGATGGTGCTGCATTTCCTGCACGCCGTCGCCAATGAAAAGGGTCAGGGCTGGGCGAAGGTCCACGCCTTCACCTTCGGCACGCGGCTCACCAACATCACGCGGCATCTGGCCACCCGCGACGTGGATGCCGCGCTCGCCGCCGCGGGCCACGAGGCGCAGGACTGGGAAGGCGGCACAAGGATCGGCGATTGCCTGCACGCCTTCAACCGCGACTGGTCGCGCCGGGTGATGGGGCAGGGGGCGGTGGTGCTGCTTATCACCGACGGGCTGGACCGGGGCGATGCCGGCGCGCTGGCGAAAGAGGCCGAGCGCCTGCATCTCAGCGCCCGGCGGCTCATCTGGCTGAACCCGCTGCTGCGATGGGACCGCTTCGCGCCGCGCGCGGGGGGCATCCGCGCGATGCTGCCGCATGTCGATGCCTTTCGCGCGGGCCATTCCATCGCCACGCTCGAAGAGCTGGCCGAGGCGATCTCGCGCCCCGATGACAGCGGCGAGAAGGCCCGCCTGATGGCGCTGCTCGACGGCTGAGTCGCCCGGCGGCGAAGGCACCTGCCTGCGTTTTGCATTGATCGTGATCATTGCATTCATTCAAAAAGTAATATATTCGAGTTTCAGAATGTGAAATTGAGAAAGGAACTCTCGATGGTTCTCAACTGGAAAACCGGCGGGGTGCTGCTGGGGCTGGTGTTCTTCGCGGCCGTGCTGCTGGTCAAGCCGATTGGCGTGTCCACGCAGTTCGTGATCCTCGATGCGATCATCGGCAACGTGGTCAACCCCGACCTGATCACCCAAACCGAAACCGGGTATACCTCGTCCAACGCCTACCTGGCGAAATCGGACGGCAAATATGCCGGCAATGCCGCCAATCCGCTGAACTACAGCTTCGTCTTCGTGCTGGCCATGGCGCTTGGCGCGTTCCTGTCGGCGATGGCGCGCGGCGGGGTGCCGCGTGACGAACGCCGCCTGCCGGCGATCTGGTATGCCAATTACGGCGACACGCCGTGGAAACGCTATGCCATGGCCTTCGTCGGCGGCTTCATCGTGCTTTACGGCGCGCGCCTGGCGGGGGGCTGCACCTCGGGGCACATGATGTCCGGCATGATGCAGACCGCCGTTTCGGGCTACATTTTCGCCGCCGGGGCCTTCGCGGCCGCCGTGCCCGTCGCCATGATGCTCTATCCGAAGGAGGGCTGAGCCATGACATCCATCATTCTCGCTGTCGTGATCGGCGCCGCCTTCGGCGCGGTGCTGGACCGGATCGGGGCCACGAACCCCAACTGGATCGGCAAGATGCTGACCCTGACCCACCTGCACCTGATGAAGACGATCCTGCTGGCGATCGGCACCGCCTCGGTGCTGATGTTCGGCGGGCAGATGCTGGGCCTCGTCGATGTCGGCCACATGAGCGTCAAGACCGCCTATGTCGGCGTCTTCATCGGCGGGCTGCTCTTGGGCGCGGGCTGGGCCGCCGCGGGCTATTGCCCCGGCACCGGCGTCTGCGCCGCCGCCTCGGGCCGCAAGGACGCGTGGTTCTTCATCGCCGGCGGCCTGCTGGGTGCTGCGGCCTACATGGTCAGCTACCCGTGGTGGAAGAACGCGGGCCTGCTCGAGGGCGAAAAGCTGACCCTCGGCACCGTGCCCGGCGCGGGCTACGAGGGGCTGACCAGCCTGTCGGGCGACCTCGTGGGGATCGTCATGGGCCTCGTGTTCATCGCCATCGCCATCGCGCTGCCCGACCGGCTGCGCGGCGCGGGCGAGGCCGTGGCACCGGCCGAATAAGCCTTCCTTTCCCTTGGCGATCCAGGCCGCTCCCGTTCGCGGGGGCGGCCTTTTTCGTTTGTGCCGCCCGCGCCCGCGCCCCATATTGCCGGGCGAGGAGGCATCCATGACATCCCGACGCTTTGACGACATTCCCGAAACGGCGCTGGCCTGGCACCGCGCGGGCAAGGGCGTGGCGCTGGCCACGGTGGTGCAGACCTGGGGCAGCGCGCCGCGCCGGGTGGGCAGCCAGCTCGCGATCTCCTCGGAGGGCGAGATCGAGGGCTCGGTCTCGGGCGGCTGCGTCGAGGGCGCCGTGGTGGCCGAGGCGCTCGACGCGATCGAGGATGGCAGCCCCCTGATGCTGGAATACGGGATCAGCGACGGCGATGCCTTTGCCGTGGGGCTGGCCTGCGGCGGCACGATCCGGGTGTTGGTCGAACCTGTCGGGGCGGTGATGCCCGTGGCGCTTCTGGAAGAGCTGGTCGCGGCCCGATCCGCGCGCGAGCCGGTGGCCTATGTCACCGGGCTGCAGGCCGACCGCCGGCTGGAGCGCACGGGCTTTGCCGACCGCTTCCGCATGGACCGCTCCGGCTTCGAGGAAGATGGCGAGACCTTCGTCGCCATCCACAACCCGCCGCTGCGCCTGATCATCGTCGGCGCGGTGCATATCGCGCAGGCACTGGTGCCGATGGCCCGGATCGCGGGATTCGACCCGCTGCTGATCGACCCGCGCGAAAGCTTCGGCAGCGCCGAGCGGTTTCCCGGAGAAACCGTCCTGCATGACTGGCCCGACGACGGCGTGCGCGCCTTCGGGCTCGATGCGCGCACGGCGCTGGTGCTGCTGACCCATGACCCCAAGCTCGACGATCCGGCGCTGGAACAGGCGCTGGACAGCGACGTGTTCTACATCGGGGCGCTCGGCTCGACCCGGACCCATGCCAAGCGCGTCGAACGCCTGCGCGACAAGGGCCATGACGCGGACCAGATCGCCCGCATCCACGGCCCCGTGGGCCTCGACATCGGCGCCGCCAGCCCCGCCGAGATCGCGGTCAGCACCCTGGCGCAGATCATCCGCGTCCTGAGGCATGGGGCATGAAATTCGGCCCCGTTCCCGTGGCCCGCGCCGAGGGCGCGATCCTGGCCCACTCGCTCAAGGTGGCGCAGGGGCGGCTGCGCAAGGGCGTGCGGCTGGAGCCCGCGCATCTCGATCAGCTCCGCGCCGCCGGCATCACCGAGGTCACGGTCGCGCGGCTCGATCCCGGCGACCTGCACGAGGACACCGCCGCCCAAAACCTCGCAGAGGCGCTGATCGAGGGGGCGGGCGACATTCACCTCACCCGGCCCTTCACCGGCCGCGTGAACCTGATCGCCGACCGCCCCGGCGTGGTGCTGCTCGACGCCGAGCGTATCAATGCCGCCAATGCCGTGAACCCGATGATCACCGTCGCCACCGTCGCGCCGTTCCACCAGCTGCAGACGGGTGGCATGGCGGCCACGGTCAAGATCATCGCCTACGGCGTGCCGGGCGCGGCGCTTGGGCGCGCGGCCGATCTGGCGCGCGGGGCGATCCGGCTGGCCACGCCGGTGCACCGCACCGCCACCCTGATCCTGACGGAAATCGAGGGCGGTCCCGGCGACAAGGGGATGGACGCGGTGGAAAACCGCCTCACCGGGCTTGGCATGCGCCTGGCAGAAACCCTGCGCTGCGCCCATGACGAGGCGGCGCTGGCCGCGGCCATCGGGCAGGCGGCGGGCGACATCATCCTGATCCTGACCGCCTCGGCCACCTCCGATGCGCATGACACCGCCCCGCAGGCGCTGCGCCGTGCGGGCGGGCGCATCGAACGCTTCGGCCTGCCGGTCGATCCCGGCAACCTGCTTTTCCTGGGCGAATTGCAGGGACGGCCGGTCATCGGCCTGCCGGGCAGCGCCCGGTCGCCGGTGCTGCACGGGGCCGACTGGGTGCTGGCGCGCGTGGCCTGCGGGCTGCCCGCCAACAGCGCGCATCTCGGCGCGCTCGGCGTGGGCGGCCTGCTCAAGGAAATCCCCACCCGTCCGCAACCGCGCCGCGCCCAAACGCCAACGTGATGAAAAACCGGGTTCTCAACTGCTCCGACAAGTGCTTAACTTCCCGCAGCTAACATAAAAGACCTAGCCAAATGGGAGGAGCCGAATGCCACAGGTCAGCATGACCGTGAATGGCAAGCCCGCGTCCGGTGAGATCGAAGGCCGCACGCTGCTTGTCGAATTCCTGAGGGACAACCTGGGCCTGACCGGCACGCATGTGGGCTGCGACACCAGCCAATGCGGCGCCTGCGTCGTCCATGTCGATGGGCAGGCCGTCAAGGCCTGCGCCATGTTCGCCGCCGAGGCCGAGGGCGCCGAGGTGCTGACCATCGAGGGCGTCGCCGCCGAGGACGGCACGCTCGATCCCGTGCAGCAGGCCTTCCAGGATCACCACGGCCTGCAATGCGGCTTCTGCACGCCTGGCATGGTGATGTCGGCCAAGGCCCTTCTGGCCGAGAACCCGACCCCCACCGAGGCCGAGATCCGCGACTATCTCGAAGGCAATATCTGCCGCTGCACCGGCTATCACAACATCGTCAAGGCGATCATGGCCGCATCCGGCCAGGATGTCAGCGGCATCGCCGCCGAATAAGCCGAACAAGACGGCCGGCGGGCCGTGCCCGCCACCCACAGGGAGGACAAAGCAATGCCCAAAGACGCAGGCATCGGCGCCAGCAGCAAGCGGCGCGAGGACATCCGGTTCCTGACCGGAACCGGCAATTACACCGACGACATCAACATCCGCGGACAGGCCTACGTGCATTTCCTGCGCTCGGACGTGGCCCATGGCAAGCTGACATCGGTGGACACCAGCGCGGCGCAGGGCATGCCCGGCGTGCTCAGGGTGTTCACCGGGGATGATTTCGCCGACGTGGGGGGGCTGCCCTGCGGCTGGCAGGTGACCGACCGGCACGGCCAGCCGATGCAGGAACCCGCCCACCCGGTTCTGGCGCGGGGCAAGGTCCGGCATGTGGGCGATCCGATCGCCGCCGTGGTGGCCGAAACCCGCGAACAGGCGCGCGACGCTGCCGAGGCGATCGAGGTCGAGATCGAGGATCTGCCCGCCGTGGTGGACATGAAGGCCGCGCTGGCCGATGGCGCCACCAAGGTGCATGACGACCTGACCAGCAACCTGTGCTACGACTGGGGCTTCGTCGAGGAAAACCGCGAGGCGGTGGACGAGGCGATCAAGTCGGCCGCCCATGTCACCACGCTGGAGCTGGTGAACAACCGCCTTGTCGCCAACCCGATGGAGCCGCGCGTCGCCGTGGGGGATTTCAACCGCGCGACGGGCGACTCGACGCTCTACACCACCTCGCAGAACCCGCATGTGATCCGCCTGCTGATGGGCGCTTTCGTGCTGGGCATCCCCGAACACAAGCTGCGCGTGGTGGCGCCCGACGTGGGCGGCGGTTTCGGCTCGAAGATCTACCACTACGCCGAAGAGGCGTTCTGCACCTTCGCGGCCAAGGCCCTGAACCGTCCCGTGAAATGGACCTCGACCCGGTCCGAGGCCTTCATGTCCGACGCGCATGGCCGCGACCACGTGACCAAGATCGAACTGGCGCTGGATGCCGACAACAACTTCACCGCGCTGCGCACCGAAACCTACGCCAACATGGGCGCCTATCTCTCGACCTTCGCACCCTCGATCCCGACATGGCTGCACGGCACGCTGATGGCGGGCAATTACAAGACGCCGCTCATCTACGTGAACGTCAAGGCGGTGTTCACCAACACGGTGCCGGTCGATGCCTATCGCGGCGCCGGCCGCCCCGAGGCCACGTTCCAGCTTGAACGCGTCATCGACAAGGCCGCGCGCGAACTGGGCGTCGATCCGATTGAACTGCGCCGCCAGAACTTCGTGACCGAGTTTCCCTATGCCACGCCCGTGGCGGTGGAATACGACACCGGCGACTACAACGCCACGATGGACAAGCTGCTGGAGATGGTGGACCTCTCCGGGTTCGAGGCGCGGCTGGCCGAGTCGAAGAAGAACGGCAAGCTGCGCGGCCTTGGCGTGAACTGCTATATCGAGGCCTGCGGCATCGCGCCCTCGAACCTCGTGGGCCAGCTTGGCGCGCGCGCCGGGCTTTACGAATCCGCCACCGTGCGCGTCAACGCCACCGGCGGCATCACCGTGATGACCGGCAGCCACAGCCACGGGCAGGGGCACGAAACCTCCTTCGCGCAAGTGATCGCCGACATGATCGGGATCGACGAATCCATGGTCGAGGTCGAACATGGCGACACCGCCAACACGCCGATGGGCATGGGCACCTACGGCTCGCGCAGCCTTGCCGTGGGCGGCTCCGCGATGGTGCGCGCCACCGAGAAGATCATCTCCAAGGCGCGCAAGATCGCGGCCCACCTGCTCGAAGCGTCCGAGGCCGACATCGAGCTAAAGGACGGCCAGTTCAGTGTCGCAGGCACCGACAAGTCGGTGGCCTGGGGCGACGTGACCCTCGCGGCCTACGTGCCGCACAACTACCCGCTCGAAGATCTGGAACCGGGGCTCGAGGAAACCGCCTTCTACGACCCGGCCAACTTCACCTACCCGGCGGGCGCCTATGCCTGTGAGGTCGAGGTCGATCCCGAGACCGGCAAGGTCACGATAGACCGCTTCGCCGCCGCCGACGATTTCGGCAACGTGGTGAACCCGATGATCGTCGAAGGCCAGGTGCATGGTGGGCTGGCCCAGGGCATCGGGCAGGCGCTGCTGGAAAACTGCGCCTATGACGAGGACGGCCAGCTCCTGTCGGCCAGCTACATGGATTACGCCATGCCGCGCGCCGATGACGTGCCGTTCTACCAGGTCGATCATTCCTGCCAGACGCCCTGCACCCACAACCCCCTGGGCGTGAAGGGCTGCGGCGAGGCCGGCGCCATCGGCAGCCCGCCGGCGGTGGTCAATGCCGTGGTCGATGCGCTGCAGCGCGACGGCCGCGACATCACCCATATCGACATGCCGCTCACGCCATCGCGTGTCTGGACCGCGATGAGCCAGGGCTGAGGCAGAAGGAGTTTCCCCATGTATGCATTCGACATCGAACGCCCGACCACCATCGCCGACGCGGTCAAGCTGCTCTCGGCGTCCGAGGAAAACCAGCCCCTTGGCGGCGGCCAGACCCTCATCCCGACGCTCAAGCAGCGGCTCGCCATGCCCGAAACGCTGGTCAGCCTGACCGCGATCGACGAGATCAGGGGCATCTGCGAGGATGACGCGGGCCGCATCTGCATCGGCGCCGCCACGACCCATGCCGAGGTCGCGGCGGGGGCGGGCAAATACCCCGCGCTGGCCGTGCTCGCGGGCAATATCGGCGATCCGGCGGTGCGCAACCGCGGCACGATCGGCGGCAGCCTCGCCAATAACGACCCCTCGGCCTGCTACCCGGCCGCGGCGCTCGGCTCGGGCGCGACCATCGTGACCGACAAGCGCGAGATCGCCGCCGACGACTATTTCGAGGGCATGTTCGCCACCGCCCTCGACGAGGGCGAGATCATCACCGAGGTCAAGTTCCCGGTGCCGGAAAAAGCCGCCTACATGAAATTCGACCAACCCGCCTCGCGCTTCGCGCTGGTGGGTGTCTTCGTGGCCAAATACCCCGACGGCGTGCGCGTCGCGGTGACCGGCGCGTCGGAAGAGGGCGTCTTCCGCTGGTCCGAGGCCGAGGCGGCGCTCTCCTCCGACTTCTCCGCCGACGCGGTCGCGGGCCTCTCCC
>JAASSQ010000139.1 GCA_021767845.1 Roseovarius sp.
GCGGATTGCAAATCCGTGTACACCGGTTCGATTCCGGTACTCGCCTCCAATAAGCTCCATCAAACCGGCACATCGCATCGGCAAGGGCACATCCGGCGCGCACGCCCTGTGCGACGTGGCGCGCGGCGTCAGGTGTCGTGGGATCGATGCGGAGGAAATGCTCGCCCGGTCATATATCCGCCACATTTACCCTGCATCGTCGCCAACAAACCATGTGCCAGACATGAGAGTGGGGCAAACCAAGAGATGAAATTACTGATCGTGGATGATGATCCGTTATTTCTCGAGTTTCTTTGTGGTATTGTACAAAAACTGGGTCATTCGAACATCGAAACCGCCGAATCCGGCGAAGCCGCGCTGGAAAAGATCGCCGCATCGCCCGAAACATTCGATTGCATCCTGCTGGATATCCAGATGCCAGGCATGGACGGGATCGAGCTTTGCCGCCGTGTGCGCAGCGTGCCGCGCTATGCGTCCGTGCCCATCGTCATGATCACGGCCCTGGCCGAAAAGAGCTATGTGGACAGCGCCTTCGAGGCGGGTGCCAATGACTACGTGAACAAGCCCATCGACATGATCGAGGTCAAGGCCCGCCTCGGGATGGTCCAGCGCATCCACTACGAGCGCGCGCAATCCGGCGTCTTGATGCAACAGCTTTCGGACACGGAAAAAGAGCTGGGCCGAAACATCGAGTTCGCCAGCAGCGACATCTTCTCCGACCCGGAGCTGGGCCTGTTGCCCTATACCAGCTTCGAGAACTACCTGCTGCGGCTCGGCAACCTACGCCTGCTGTCGTCCTCCGTATGCGCGCTGGCGGTGACCAATGCCGACATCCTTTTCGCCAGCCTGCCGCGGGTCGATTTCGTCGATGCGATGTCCGAGGTCGGGAAACAGGTCAACGACACCCTGTCCCATACATCGCGCTTCGTCTCCTATGCCGGGCGGGGCACGTTCTGCGTGTTGCTGCCGCGCCTTGCGGTCTTCGAGAAGGACGCGATCGAGGCACAACTGAACGACGAGCTTCACGCCGCGTTTGCAAGGATGGGCTTCGACGCGGCCTTCGGACCGCGCGTCGCGTTCGGCCCGACACACGGTTTCAATCCGTTTGCCTTCAAAAACCCCACTGAAACGCTGGAAACCGCGATTGCAGAGCTTCACGCGGAGAAGGTCACGTTCGCAGCCTGAGTCACAAGTAACCGGTAGGTATCCGATGTCTCCTGATCCATCCCACGGCAAGACCCGGCATGCGCAAGACGCGCTGGACCAGTTGCGTCGAAGATTCATGGACCAGATGGAGATGCGGATCATCGAACTGGAAACCGTGGTTCAACGGTGCAAGACAGCCGGCACCACCCCGCGCGAATGCCGCGAGATCCGCGACATCTCGCACAAGCTTGCCGGTCTCGCGCCCTCCCTGGGGTTCTCGCAGGTCGGCAAGTCGGCCAGGATCGTGGAAGACTTGGCCGATTCCGCGCAGAAGCGCGCACGCCCCCTGACGGCGCAAAGCCCCCTGTTCCTGCATCTCGAGCATCTGCTCGACGTGATGGAAGCCAGCCTGGACTGAACGCCGGTCGCGCGCTTGCGGGCACCTTGCGGTTTAATCGCTTGCCATTCGGGCAACGCAACCAATACTTGAGCGTGAACGGCAGCAATGGTTCCGCGTGTTGGATTTCTCGAAACGTCTGAAAAGATCGAACCGGCAACTGGGCTTCGCACTGCTTGGGGTGGCCCTGCTCGGTGCCGCGATCTCCCTGTTGTTCGAAAAGCAGGCCCTGTCGCTGGAACGGTCGCGCCTGCAGGCTTCCCTGGCCGAAAAGGCGAGTTTCGCCGCGTCCGAAGTTCAGCGCCACCTTGCCACCAACGAGCTTGCAGCAAAGACCATCGCCAGCCATGTCGAAGCGCGCTTCAGCGCCGCGGTGCAACGGGCCAAACGGCGCAACCCGGGACGGTCCGAAAACCGGCCGGGGGCACCTCGGCCGGTGGCAGGCATCCTGTCGCAGAGGGCGTTCTCGCGGCTGGTGGACCCGTTTTTCGACGCCGGCATGGGGCTTGTCAACGTCGCCTATTCGCATGACATGCGGATCGTCTTCGTCCATCCCCACGAAGAAAACAGTGCCCTTGTCGGCGCCGATCACAAGGCCAACCCGCAGCAGCTGGCCGCGATCGAACGTGCCATCGCCACGCGGGAATACGTCCTGTCCGGCCCGGTCGCACTCATGCAGGATGGTCATGGCCTCATCGGGCGCATGCCTGTCCTGACGACCGGGCCGGACCCGGCGCAAGAGACCGTGCTCGGGTTCGTGTCGGTCGTCAGTTCCAACGACAGGATCGTCTCGGAGCTCCGGGCGCGCATTCCCAATACCAGGGTTGCGATCGGCATCTCCCCCGATGCCGACGGGCAACCCCCCGCGATTCTGGGCGATGCCGAAGTGTTTCGGATGGATCCGCTGGTGCAATCCCTGACCGTGGGCGCGCAGGTCTGGGAAATCGCGATGGTGCCGCCGGACGGATGGCCGACCTCTTCAGCCTACCGCGGCGTCATCCTGTCGGCCGGTGGCATCGTGACCCTGATGGTCATGCTCAGCATCGTGTTGTTCGACAGGGCCAACTGGCTGTCCCGGCAATCCTCGCTCCGGCTGAATGCGGCGATCGAAGGCATCCAGGACGGCTTTGCCCTGTTCGACAGCAACGACAGGCTGGTCATGTGCAACCAGAATTATCGCGCCTTCTATAACCGGTCCGCGCATCTTATGGTGCCCGGCACCTCCTTCGAAACCATACTCAGGGGCGGCGTTGCGCTCGGGCAATATCCCGACGCTGTCGGGCAGGAAGAGGCGTGGATTCAGGAACGGCTGGCGCAGCACGCCAATCCGACCGGTTCGATCGAACAGAAGCTCGAGGATGGCCGGTGGCTGAAGATCTACGAATCCCGGCTGGACGATGGCAGCACCGTCGGCTTCCGCGTCGACATCACCAGCCTGAAGGAAGCACAGATCGAGGCCGAGCGCGCCAGCAAATCGAAATCCGAATTCCTGAACACGATCAGCCACGAGATACGCACCCCGCTGTCCGCGATCATCGGCTTTGCCACCATCCTGTCCAATTTCGAGGCGCTGCGCGGCGGCAAAGGCACCCCGGACGACCGGAACGACACGCCTCCGGCCGCTGATCCACGGGCCACCGACCCGGCGTTGCACAAAGTCAAGCTCTTTGCCGCGCGCATATCGGAAAACGGGCGGCACCTGCTTGCCCTCGTGGACGATCTGCTCTTCACCGCCGAGGCCAGGGCCGAACTGGACAACATGCCGCAAGACATCGTGGACATGAAATCCGTTGTCGAATTCGCGCTCGAGCAATTGACCAGATCCGCGGCGGACAAGGGCCTTGAGGTCGAGGTCGATCTGCAGCCGGCCACCGTGAGGGGCAGCGAAACACGCCTGCGCCAGGTCGCGCTCAACCTGATCGGAAACGCGATCAAGTTCACCGACCATGGCAAGATCACCGTGCGGCTGGTCCAGACCGGGACATCGGTGAAACTCACCATAATGGACACCGGCGTCGGCATACGCAAACGGGATCACGACAGGATTTTCGAACCGTTCAACCAGGTTGATGGGTCCATGGTCCGCAGGCACAACGGCTCCGGCCTGGGGCTTTCGATCTCCAACGAGATCGTGACGCGGCTGGGCGGCGCGATCACGGTCGATAGCTCGAAAGACCTCGGCAGCACCTTCACCGTGACGCTGCCCTCCGCCTGATAGGAAAAGGCCCGAGCGCCCCGGCGCGGTGCCTGCAAACTCCCCAGAACAGCGGCATGCCGGGGCAGCCGAAACGCATTCGAGACGTCGCCGCGGGTCAAGCAGAAATCATTGGCCAATTGTTCGAAATTTGCTCCAGACGGGCCTGTCACTGCTGGATTTTTTGGTTATTGTTCCCTCAAGGTATCAGGTTTCAGGTCAAGAGTCGCAGGGGGTTAATCCAGACGCAAAACAAGGCTTGGCTGACAAATGTCCCTTAACAAGATTCTGCATGTCGACGACGACGAGGACATGAGAACCATCGTGCATATCGCGCTTTCCATGGTGGGTGACTTCCAGCTGGAACAGTGCTCGGATGGCGAAGAGGCCATCCGCAAAGCGCGGGAATTCGCCCCTGACCTGCTGCTTCTGGACGTGATGATGCCCGGAATGAGCGGCGAAGACGTGAATGCCCGGATCCGCGCCATCGACGGCCTGCAGGATGTGAAGACGATCTATGTCACGGCCAAGGCCGAGGACGAATTCACCAGATCGCTGGTTCGGAACGGGGCCTTGGGGGTCATCACCAAACCGTTCGACCCGATGACCCTGGGGGATGAAATCAGGAGCCTGTGGTCCGCCTGAGCCCGCGGCACGCGGGCGGCGCGGGCAAGGGTCAGCAGGGGGCCGCCCGCGGCGTCACGCGCATTTCTTTTCGGGCAGCGGCATGGCCTCGTCCACACGCGTCTCGGCGTCCTCCGGGGCCAAGGGATCGAGGTCCACAAAGAAAACTGTCCCCCCACCCTCTGCGCTTTCGAACCCGATCGCGCCGCCATGTGCCTCGACGATCAGTTTCGAGATGCTCATCCCAAGGCCGGTTCCGCCCTTGTGGCGCTTGTCCGTGCTGTCGATCTGGCTGAAGCGTTCGAACACCTTCTTGCGGGCGTGGGCGGGAATTCCGATGCCCTCGTCCCGTATGGAAATTCTCAGCTTGCCGTCATGCCTGTCGAGGTTGACCCAAACCCGTCCGTTCTCGTTGGAGAACTTGACCGCGTTCGACAGGATGTTGGTGAACACCTGGTCAAGCCTCTTCCGATCGCCCCGGATCATCCGGTCGGTCGTGTCCAGATTGCGCGTGATCTCGATCCCGAACCTGTCGGCAAAGGGCGTCATCCGCTCCACCGTGTCGTCCAGCAGCCGCACCAGATCGACTTCGGCAAAGTCGTAATCCATGCGCCCGGCCTCGGCCTTCTGAAGGTAGAGGATATCGTTGATCAACTCGCCAAGCCGCTCGGCATTGCGCACCGCGACTCCGAACAGTTGCTTCATCGTCTCCGGCAGCGGCCCGAGTTGACCGGATTCGATCAGCTGCAACGATCCCTTGATCGAGGTCAGCGGCGTGCGCAGCTCGTGGCTCACGGTCGAGACGAATTCGGATTTCGCCTGGTAGGCCTGCTTGGCGTTCTCGTGCTCCCGCTCAAGGGCGCGGATATAGCGCAGGTTCTTCATATAGACGGCAATGAAGTTCCGCGAACATTCCAGGATGAAGGCCATCACGAAAAGCACCGTGAAGAACTGCAACCACAGGTCGGGGTGCACATCCGGCCCCGCGATTACAAGGTCGCGGATCGAGATCGCCAGCAGTGTCGCCACGTAAATCGCCAGCCGCAGCGACAGCACCGACAGGAACTGGTGGTTGTTCATCGCCGCGAAGATCGAGGCCGAGAACAGCATGAACAGCGGCATGAAATGGGTCGAATCGCCCTGCATGCCCGCCAGCGACAGGTTGAACAGCGCGATGGTCGAGGCGCTGAAGAACGTGCTGAGGAACAGCTTGGCCTTGAACTTTCTCTGAACATCCGGGTCGAGCGCACGCGATCTCAGGATCTCGACACAGACGGCCGTGTCGAACGCCTCGGCCAGCAGGATCAGCATGTAGAACAGAAAGGCGGTCCGGGTGTCGTAGAAATAGGCCGTCAGGAAAAACGCCGCCGTGTAGATGACCAGGCGCTGCGCCAGAAGTCGTTTACCGGCCGAGGCATAGTCGCGCAATCGGCGACGCGCGGAATACGGTCCATCATCCTCAAGCCCCATCTCTACAAGCCGGTCGCGCAACTGCACCTGACACCTCGAATGCTAACTGAAAACCTCGTTGCTCCCGTGGTCGCACAAGAAAACGTCGTAAATGTGGAAATTCTATATCAAGCCGGGCTCATTTATTCGAGCCCCCGAACGCATCCTTGCGGCGCGCAGCGACCGGGCACGCGCCTCAGGGCTGTCTGGATTGCGGGCATCGAGCAGCCCGCGCCGCCCGGGATCCTAGCGCGACAGAACGCCCGGCCAGTTGGCATCGCCTTGAGCGATCCGCGCGGCCTTGTCGGCGCTCCAACGCTTGCGCACCGACCGGTTGAAATTGAGGTAGAGTTTTCCGTCATGGATGGTCCAGGCCTCGGGATCGATCTTCGCAGTGTAGCCTTCCGAGACCGCGTAGGCGCAATAGCCGCCATATTGCGGCGCATAGGCCTCGGGATCGGCCTCGAACGCCGCACGGTTGTCGGCCGTGCTGAACCGCCACTCCGCGCCGTTCCACGTCACCACGTGATCCGCGCGTCCCGGCACCGCCTTGCCTTGGGTGAAATAGGCCACCGGGTCGGTGCCGTCGATCGCCACGCCGTCAGGGGCGAACACCCTGGGCGTGTCGGCACGGGCCGGGGCCACGATCATGGCAAGCGTTGCGACAGGGATCGCGGCGGCAGAGGTCAGCAGGGCACGGCGGGTCAGCATGGCATTTCCTTTCGGGTGACGTGATCGAGACGGCCTCATATTCAGTCCCGATACGCCCCCTGAACAAGCCATGCCACGCCAAAGTGATGCCGCGTGACCGCCCCGCCCCTCAGAAGGCCAGCGTTGCCGCGACCGCGCGTTTCCACGCGGCATATTTCTCATCGCGCGCCCCGCCCTGCATTTCCGGGGTGAAACGATGCTCAAGCGCCCAGGTCTCGGCAAACCCGTCAGGACCGGGATAAAGCCCCGCGCGCATCCCCGCCAGCCACGCCGCGCCAAGCGCCGTGGTCTCCAGAACCTCGGGCCGGTCCACCGGCGCGTCGATGATGTCGGACAGGAACTGCATCGCCCAGTCCGATGCGCTCATGCCGCCATCGACCCGCAGGGTCGCCACCTCGCCCTGCCCGGCCTGCGCGGCCCAATCGGCGCGCATCGCCTCCAGCAGGTCGCGGGTCTGGAAGCCCACGCTTTCCAAGGCGGCGCGGGCGAATTCCTCGGGGCGGGAATTGCGCGTCAGCCCGAACACCGCGCCCCTGCACTCGGCGTTCCAGTAGGGCGCCCCCAGCCCGGTGAAGGCCGGCACCAGCACCACGTTCTGCGACGGGTCGGCCTTTTCGGCCAGCGGCTGGGTCTCGGCGGCCTCGCGGATGATCTTCAGCCCGTCACGCAGCCATTGCACCACGGCCCCGGCGATGAAAATCGACCCTTCCAGCGCGTAGGTCGGCTTGCCGTCCAGTTGATAGGCGATCGTCGTCAGCAGCCGGTTCTGCGAAGTCACCGGCACCTCGCCCGTGTTCAGCAGCGCGAAACAGCCCGTGCCATA
Source organism: Roseovarius sp. (assembly GCA_021767845.1). Classification (GTDB taxonomy): domain Bacteria; phylum Pseudomonadota; class Alphaproteobacteria; order Rhodobacterales; family Rhodobacteraceae; genus Roseovarius. The sequence goes on from JAASSQ010000139.1 coordinate 7,345, forward strand.
GGTCGATTTCATCATGCCGGGCCGGAAACAGGCCTGCCCAACGGTCGCGGCCTGCTGGTCGCCCGCCACGCCGAGGATCGGGATCTCGCGGCCGAACAGGTCGGCGCGGGCCATGCCGAAATCATCCGCGCTGTCGCGCACCTCGGGCAGCATGGCCTGCGGAATGTCCAGAAGCTCGCAGATTGTCCGGCTCCACCGGCC
>JAASSQ010000140.1 GCA_021767845.1 Roseovarius sp.
CATGGCGCGCGCTGCGGCGCCGGTTGGGGCCGCGGAAGCCGGGCCGTAGCGGCCTCTTAACATGACGTTTCCGTGAAAGAACAGGACGCTTTCGCACAGTTAGCGCAACCAGTCGCACGTTAGCGCAACCAGCCTTTTCGCCGCGCGCGCCGCCCCGTTCCGGCCGCGCGGAGCGGCCGCGAAAGTGAGTCAATTTAGTCATTATAAGGATTTTTCTGTTCGAATTGTGGCTGCGCGGCGGGGTGATTCGCAGTTTGGGATTGATTGTAAAGCGTGAAACAACGCATATTGGCGCAAAAAAGCGGCGGGAAGAACGAGCAGAACAAGGATCAATGACATGTCTAAGATCGCCCTGGTGGACGATGACCGCAACATTCTGACGTCGGTGTCGATGACGCTCGAAGCGGAGGGGTTCGAGGTGGAGACCTACAACGACGGCCAGCAGGCCTTCGATGCCTTCAGCAAGAAGCTGCCGGACATGGCGGTTCTCGACATCAAGATGCCGCGCATGGACGGCATGGACCTGTTGCAGCGGCTGCGCCAGAAGACCTCGATGCCGGTGATCTTCCTGACCTCGAAGGATGACGAGATCGACGAGGTCCTGGGCCTGCGCATGGGCGCCGACGACTACGTGAAGAAACCCTTCAGCCAGCGCCTGCTTGTCGAGCGGATCCGCGCGCTGCTGCGCCGGCAGGAGGCGTTGGGCACCGACGCGGTGGGCGAGACCGAGGATACCAAGGTGATCGAGCGCGGGCATCTGCGGATGGACCCGCTGCGCCACGCGGTCGCCTGGAAGGGGCAGGACGTGTCGCTGACGGTCACCGAATTCCTGCTGTTGCAGGCGTTGGCGCAGCGCCCCGGATTCGTGAAAAGCCGCGATCAGCTGATGGACGTGGCCTATGACGACCAGGTCTACGTGGACGACCGCACGATCGACAGCCACATCAAGCGGTTGCGCAAGAAGCTGCGGATGGTGGACCCCGAGTTCTCGGCCATCGAGACGCTTTACGGCATCGGGTACCGGTACAACGAGGAATAATGGCGCTGGCCGAAGATATCCAGATGCGCAACTCGGCGCCCCGGCGGGACGACGACCTGGTGCTCGGCGACGATTTCGTCGCGCCGGACAGCGTCGCCGACGAGGAGGTTCGCTCACGCCGCGAACGGCGCGGGGTTTTCGCGCTGCGCGGCTCGTCGCTGACGCGCAAGATCATCACCTTCAACCTCGTGGCGCTGAGCGTGCTGGTGGCGGGCATCCTGTTCCTGAACTCCTCGCGCGACAGCCTGGCGATGCAACGCGCCGGCAGCCTGTCGGACGAGGTGGAGCTGGTGGCCGATGTCTTCGAGGCACTGCTGCCGGCCAATGCGCCGGTGAACCTGGTGACCGGCGACGGCATCGACGTAGACGGCACGCTGGAGGGGCTGGACCTGCAGCGCGGCGTGGAGGTGTTCGTCTTCGATCCGGCCGGCGCGCTGGCCGGGCACATGGTGGGCGAGCGGCCCCGCGCGGCGCGCGGCGATCCGCAAAGCACCGTCATCACCGACGCGCTGAGCCGGGTCTGGGGCTGGGTCTCGGCCCCGTTCGAGGCGATCACCGGCGGCGACAGCGGGGGCGCGACCCTGCGCGACCAGGCCGCCGCGCTGGTCCCCGGCACGCTGAACGGGCGCGCGCAGGCCCGCGCCAGCGAGGTGGACGGGCGCACCGTGTTCGTGGCCGCGACCCCGGTGATGCAGGGCGGGCAGCCCGTCGCCGTGGTGGCGCTGGCCAATGCCAGCGGCGAGATCGACCAACTGGTGCGCGCAGAGCATGAATGGGTGCTGCGGATGTTCCTGATCGCCACCGCCGTTTCGGTGGGGCTGAGCCTGATCCTGGCCTCGACGATCGCCAACCCGCTGGCCGAACTGGCCGACGCCGCCGAGATCGGCGGCGACCGCAACCGCGGAAAGGGCGGCGGGCGCATCCGCATCCCCGACCTGACCGCGCGGCCCGACGAGATCGGTCGCCTCTCGGGCGCGCTGCGCGGCATGGTGGCCGCGCTCTACCACCGCATCGAGAGCAACGAACAATTCGCCGCCGACGTCGCGCACGAGATCAAGAACCCGCTGGCCAGCCTGCGCTCGGCGGTGGGCACGATGCGCGTGGCCAAGCGCGCCGACCAGCGCGAAAAGCTGCTGGAGGTGATCGAACACGACGTGCGGCGCCTCGACCGGCTGGTGAGCGACATCTCGAACGCCTCGCGGCTGGACAGCGAGCTGGTCAAGGAGGACCAGGACGCTTTCGACATGCTGGAGATGCTGCGCAACCTGTGCACCTACCTGGGTGACGAGGCCGAGAAGAAGGGGGTCGAGTTCATCACCGATTTCCCCAACGACTCGATCATTTTCGTCGGGCTGGAGGGGCGGCTGGCGCAGGTGTTCGTCAACCTCATCACCAACGCGATCAGCTTCTGCGAGGAGGGCGACGCGATCCGTGTCTGGGTGCGCAAGCGCGAGAACCGCGTTCTGGTGGTGGTCGAGGATACCGGCCCCGGCATCCCCGAACAGGCCCTGACCAAGATCTTCAAGCGGTTCTACTCGCAACGCTCGGAAAACGAGTTCGGCAACAATTCGGGTCTTGGCCTGTCGATCTCGAAACAGATCGTCGAGGCGCATGACGGCGTGATCTGGGCCGAGAACATCCGCCCGACCGATGCCGACCCGACCTCGGACCCGCTGGGCGCGCGCTTTGTCGTCGGCCTGCCGGTCTGATCCGCGCGGGCCGTTGCGCAGCGTGATACAAGGCGCCCGCCCCCCGCACTCCGGCGCGCGGTCCGCCGCGCGCGGTTGCCGGACCGGGTTGCGCGGGCTGCGCCCCGGCCCGAGCTCCGTTCGCACCCCCCGGCCCGCCGCACGGCTCACCGTATCCGGCGTGCCACCAGCCCCGCGCCGTGGTGGGCGACCCGTCCCGAGCCTTGGCGGGCGACCTGCCTCGCGCCTTGGCAAGCCACCTGCCTCGCGCCATGGCAGGCCAAATGTCCCGAGCCTTGGTAAGCCACCTGCCTTGCGCCTTGGCGCGCAACTCGCCCTGCGCGGTGCCGCATCGGCGGTCTCTGAGGCGTGCCGCCGCCGCGCGGGCAGGGGGATCGCGTGACCCGGTCCGGCGGCCAGTCCGGTGGTCGGGCCGGGGAGCGGCTTGGGGGCCGACCGGGCTCCGCCGGGTCCGACCCGGAAACCAAACCCGCCCCCGAGACCGAGCCCAAGCCCGGGTCCGACCCCGGCCCCGGCCCATCCCCCGCGACCCTTCACGCCACCACCGTCTGCCTGAACGGGCGGGCGGTGCTGATCCGGGGCGCGTCGGGCAGTGGAAAATCGGGGCTGGCCTTGCGGCTGATCGGGCTGGGCGCGGGGCTGGTGGCCGATGACCGCACCCGCCTGTGGCGTGACGCGGACACGATCATGGCCGATGCCCCCGCCGCGATCCGGGGCCGGATCGAGGCGCGCGGCGTCGGCCTTCTGAAATGCCCGGCGGCGGGGCCCGCGCCGCTGGCCCTGATCGTCGATCTGGACCGCAGCGAGACCGACCGCCTGCCCCCCGCGCGACACGAGGATGTGATGGGCCTGCCCCTGCCGGTGATCGGAAAAAGCGAGCAGACCCATTTTCCCGCGGCGATCGCGCTATATCTACGATACGGACGCAGTGACTGATCGGATCGACCCACCCATGCCGCAGGAGGCCGCCGCGCTGAAACCCCGCCTTGTGCTGGTGACCGGCCCATCGGGCGCGGGCCGCAGCACGGCGATCCGGGCGCTGGAGGACATGGGATACGAGGCGATCGACAACCTGCCGCTGTCGCTGTTGCCGCGGCTGCTGTCGGGGGACGTGCCGGACAAGCCGCTGGCGCTGGGCGTGGATGCGCGCAACCGTGATTTCTCGGCCAATGCGCTGATCGAGGCGGTGGACCGGATGGACGGGCTGAGCGGCGTGCCGATGCAGGTGCTGTTCGTCGATTGCAGCGCCGAGGTGCTGCTGCGCCGCTATTCCGAGACCCGCCGGCGGCATCCGCTGGCCCCGGCCGAAAGCCCGGAAATGGGCATCGCGCGCGAGTTCGACCTGCTGGTGCCGATCCGGGCGCGGGCCGATATCCTGATCGACACCTCCGAGATGTCGCCGCATGATTTCCGCGCCGAGCTGGAACGCTGGTTCGCCCCGCAGGGCCGCAGCCACCTGGCGGTGACGGTACATTCCTTTTCCTACAAGCGCGGCCTGCCGCGCGGGCTGGACATGGTTCTGGATTGCCGCTTCCTGCGCAACCCCTATTGGGACCGGGAGTTGCGGGCGCTGGATGGGCGCGACGGGCGGGTGGCCGATTACGTGGGCGGGGACGCGCGCTTCGCCGCGTTCCGCGACAAGGTCATCGACCTGGCCATGCTGCTGCTGCCCGCCTACGAGGCCGAGGGGAAGGCCTATCTGGCCATCGGGTTCGGCTGCACCGGGGGCCAGCATCGCAGCGTCGCCATGGCAGAAACTTTGGCCGCGGCCCTTGCAGAGGCCGGCTGGCCGGTGTCAATAAGGCACCGCGAGCTGGAGCGGCGCGGCGCGTTGGACGCGCCCCGCGGCGCCGCGCGCGGCAGAAGGGGAGAGTGACGGCGGTGATCGGCATCGTGATCGTGGCGCATGGCGGCCTGGCGCGGGAATACCTGCGCGCGATCGAACACGTGGTGGGTGCGCAGACGGGCATCGTCGCCATCTCGATGGAGGGGGAAACCGACCGCGGCAAGAAGCAGGCCGAGATCTGCGCGGCCGCCGATGCGGTGGATACCGGCGACGGTGTCCTGCTGGTGACGGACCTGTTCGGCGGGTCGCCGTCGAACCTGTCGCTCAAGGCGTGCCGGCCCTCGGACAGGCGCATCCTTTACGGGGCGAACCTGCCGATGCTCATCAAGCTGGCGAAGAGCCGCAACCTGCCGGTGCACGAGGCCGCGCGCGCCGCGCTGGACGCGGGACGGAAATACATAGACAGCCACGCGGTCACGGGTGGCGGGGCAGACAGGTGAAGAGTTCCATGTCCGATACGATCACGCGCCAACTGGAAATCGTGAATGAAAAGGGGCTGCATGCCCGCGCCGCCGCCAAGCTGGTCGAGGTGGTCGAGGGCTTCGACGCCACCGCCGAGGTGGCGCTGGACGGCATGTCGGCGGGCGGAGACAGCATCATGGGCCTTTTGATGTTGGCAGCGTCGAAAGGAACCACTATTGACGTGCAGACCTCGGGGCCGGATGCCGAGGCGCTGGCCGACGCGGTCGAGGCGCTGGTGGCCAACCGGTTCGGCGAGGAGATGTGAACCAGGGGCGCAGCGATGCGCGCGGACGGAACGGGACCTAAGGACGTGGTTGACGGCGCCAAGCATCAGGCCGAAGGCCAGGCCGGGGAGGTGGTGAACTTCACCAAGTACGACCGGCGCAGCCTGACCTATGCCAATTCGTTCGACACGCCGGCGACAGCGGCGGCGATCCGCACGATCGAGTGGTTCACCGGCAAGATCACCATCCTGCGGATGATCCGCGCCTTCGAGAAGCGCGGCGCGCCGACGGGGCAGGCCTTCTGGCGGGCGGCGCTGGACACGATGGGGATCGACCTGCTGACGCCCGAGGCCGAGTTGATGAACATCCCCCGCGAGGGCCCGGTCGTGGCGGTGGCCAACCACCCGCACGGTCTGGTGGACGGGATGATCCTGGCCGACCTGATCGGGCGGCGGCGCACCGATTACAAGATCCTGACACGCGCCCTGCTGACCGGGATCGACGAGGTCGCGGCCTCCTACATGATCCCGGTGCCCTTTCCGCATGAACCCGACGCGCAGCGCAAGAGCGTCGAGATGCGCGCCAAGGCCATGGCGCATCTGAAAGAGGGCGGGCTGATCTCGGTCTTTCCCTCGGGCGTGGTGGCGTCGAGCGACAGCCTGTTCGGCCCGGTGATCGAGCGGGAATGGAACGTCTTTACCGCGCAGATGATCCGCCGGTCGGGCGCCACGGTGGTGCCGATCTATTTCCCCGGCGCGAATTCGCGCTGGTACCAGATGGCCAACCGGATTTCCGCGACGCTGCGGCAGGGGCTGTTGCTGCACGAGGTCGTGCACAGCTGCAACAAGCCGCAGAAACCCGTCGTGGGCCGCCCTGTCGGCCCCGAGCGGATGAAGATGCTGGAGAGCGATCCGCGCGGCTTCATGGCCTGGCTGCGCCAGCACACCCTGTCGCTGGGCGAGGGAGGCTGAGCAGGGCTCAGCGCGTGGGCACGGGTTCGTCGCCGCGGTAATCGTAGAAGCCACGGCCCGTCTTGCGGCCCAGCCACCCGGCCTCGACATACTTGGTCAGCAGCGGGCAGGGGCGGTATTTCGTGTCGGCCAGCCCGTCATGCAGCACGTTCATGATCGCAAGGCAGGTGTCCAGCCCGATGAAATCGGCCAGTTCCAGCGGCCCCATCGGGTGGTTGGCGCCCAGCTTCATGGACTGGTCGATGGATTGCACGCTGCCGACGCCCTCGTAGAGGGTATAGACGGCCTCGTTGATCATCGGCATCAGGATGCGGTTGACGATGAAGGCGGGGAAATCCTCGGCCGAGGCGGCGGTCTTGCCCAGCTTCTCGACCACGGCGCGGCAGGCGTCGAAGGTGGGCTTGTCGGTGGCGATGCCGCGGATCAGCTCGACAAGCTGCATCACCGGCACCGGGTTCATGAAGTGGAAGCCCATGAATTTCTCGGGGCGATCGGTGCGGCTGGCCAGCCGGGTGATCGAGATCGACGAGGTGTTCGAGGTCAGGATGGTGTGGTCCTGCAGGTGGGGCAGAAGCTCGTCGAAGATGGCCTGCTTGACGGATTCGCGTTCGGTCGCGGCCTCGATCACAAGGTCGGTGGCGCCGAGATCGCTCAGCGTCAGCGTGGGCGTGATCCGCGCGAGTGCCGCCTCCATCGCCTCGGCCGTGATCCTGTCGCGGCTGACCTGGCGTTCCATGTTCTTGCGAATCGTGGCGATCGCCTTGTCGAGCACGTCCTCGCTGATGTCGTTGAGCAGCACGTCATAGCCCGCCAGCGCCATGACATGGGCAATGCCGTTGCCCATCTGCCCCGCGCCGATCACGCCGATTTTACGGATCTCCATTGGCCTGCCTTTCCTGTTCGTGCCGTCACCATATGCCCGTGCGGGCAGGCCCCGCAAGGGCTGGGGACGGCTAAAATACGAGACGAATTGGCGGTTTAGGGATTTCTAAACACCTCGGCACGACTCTTGCTGCCGGGTGAGACGATAACTGGTGGGTTTATGATGAGTTACGAGCCGAGGTCGGGGCGTGGGCCCCTGAACTATGCGCCGTGCCGCTATCCGGGGTCGAAGCTGCGGTTTCGCGGGCCGGCGCGGTGCGTGGAAGGCGACTACGTCGCGATGCTGGGCGGGACGGAAACCTTCGGGAAATTCATCCCGGTGCCCTTTCCCGAGCTGGTGGAGCGGCGGTTGGGATTGGCCTGCGTCAACCTGGGCTGGCCCAATGCGGGGCTGGACGTGCTGCTGCAC
>JAASSQ010000141.1 GCA_021767845.1 Roseovarius sp.
GTTGCCGAGCAGAAAAAGAAGAAAGAGGCGAAACATGCTTGAAGACGGGCTGCACGCCGTGCCGGCGGGCCATACCGCCTCGGTCGTGACGCATCTGGAAATGCTGGAGGAGGCGCCGCAGAGGCCCGACGCGGAGCTTGCCTTGACCCTGCGGCGCGTGGAGCGGCCGGACCCCGACTGGTACCTGAACCTTTTTCGCAAGGTGGGTGCGCCGTGGCTGTGGTTCGGGCGGCTGGTGCTGGGCCGCGAGGAGCTGGTGGCGATCCTGCAGGATGACAAGGTGCATGTGCATGTCGTCGCCGATGCCACCGGCGCCGAGGTCGGGTTGCTGGAGCTGGATTTCCGGCAGGAGGCGGCCTGTGAACTGGCGTATTTCGGGCTGGCGCCGGGCGCTGTCGGCGGGGGTGCGGGGCGTTGGATGATGAACCGGGCGATCCGTCTGGCCTGGGGGCAGGGGATTTCGCGGTTCCACGTGCATACCTGCACTTTGGATCATCCCGCGGCACTGGATTTCTATTGCCGCAGCGGGTTCGTGCCATATGCCCGCGAGATCGAGATCGCGCCCGACCCGCGGCTGAGCGGGTTGATCGACATGGATGCCGCGCCGCATGTGCCGCTGATCCGCGACTGATCAGCCGTTCCGCGTGAACCAGTCGCGGATTTTCGGGGCGATCCAATTCCACAAGGCAGGCGCACCGCGCATGATGGGTTTTCCGACCCGGTCCTCGACCTTGTCGAGCGTCGCGCCGTGTTCGCGCCAGCTGATCCCGTCCGAGGCGAGGTTCTGGTTGGGCGGCTGGAAACGGTCGAGCGCCTTGGCAAAGCGGGCATCCGCGCTTTGCCCGGCTTCGAATTCATCCCACAGCGCGCGCAAACCCTGCGCCTGGTCGGCGGGCAACAGGCCGAAAATCCGGTCCGCCGCGGCCTGTTCGGCATTGGCGATCGCGGCGCGGTCGGCCTCGGCATAGATCGGGGTGTCGCCGGCGTCGATCTCGACCAGATCGTGCAGAAGAAGCATCGTGATGACGCGGGACGTGTCCACCCCGTCGGGCGCGTGTTCACCCAGCACCAGCGCATAAAGCGCCAGGTGCCAGCTGTGCTCGGCCGAGTTTTCGGGGCGGGAGCCGTCGCAGAGCGTGGTGGCGCGATGGACGGATTTCAGGCGGCAGGCCTCGGTCAGTAAGGCCATTTGCGCGTCAAGTCGCGCGGCGTTCATTCCGGGTCGTCGTCCTGCGTGGACTGTTCCAGCCCCTTCTGAAACGCCTTGGCGCGTTCCAGAAGCAGGGCCTTGGCCTTGATGTTGGCGCGGCGCACGCGCAGCGAGGTCAGAAACGCCTCTTCCGCCGTCTGGGACGTCGCGCCCAGAACATTCACCATGTCCGTGATGATCTTTTCGTCGCCCGTGGCGTCGATATACTTGAGCACATCGAGGGCCAGCTTGTCGGCCAGATCTTCGGTCACGCCCATGGGATCACCGGGTCGTTTCGGTCAGGCGGCGTTTGACGTAGTCGGTCACGCTGTCGATCATCGTGTCCATGTAGGGTTCCTTGAAGAAATGATCGGCGCCTTCGATTTCCTCGTGGCTGATCGTGATGCCCTGCTGTTCATGCAGCTTGTTCACCAGCGCGGTCGTGTCGGCAGGGGGCGCGACGCGGTCGGCGGTGCCATTGATGATGAGGCCCGAGGACGGGCAAGGCGCGAGGAACGAGAAATCATACATGTTCGCGGGCGGGCTGACCGAGACGAAGCCGGTGATTTCCGGCCGGCGCATCAGGAGCTGCATTCCGATCCATGCCCCGAAGGAAAAGCCCGCGACCCAGCAATGCTTGGAATTGCTGTTCATGGATTGCAGGTAATCGAGCGCCGAGGCGGCATCGCTGAGCTCGCCCACGCCCTGATCGTATTCCCCCTGGCTGCGGCCGACGCCCCGGAAATTGAAGCGCAGCACCGTGAAGCCCATGTTGTAAAAGGCGTAATGCAGGTTGTAGACGACCTTGTTGTTCATCGTGCCGCCGAATTGCGGGTGCGGGTGAAGCACGATGGCGATCGGGGCGTCTTTTTCGCGTTGCGGGTGGTAACGTCCTTCAAGGCGGCCTTCGGGGCCGGGAAAGATAACCTCGGGCATAGAGCCTGTATCTCCGTGGTTCGGCGCGCGACTTTCTTGACGAAATCGCTCAAGCACCTTAGAACTGTTCTAAATTCCTGCCGGGGCCGGAAGCTTCAAGCGAGATAAGGGCTGCGTGGCGTCACGTCAATCAATTCAAGGGGGGAACGCCCTATGAAACTGAGCACGAAAGGACGCTACGCGATGGTGGCGCTGGCTGACATCGCGTTGCAGGATGGCGAGACGCTGGTTACGCTGAGCGAAATCTCGAAGCGGCAGGACATTTCGCTGCCCTACCTGGAGCAGCTTTTCGTTAAGTTGCGCCGTGCGGATCTGGTGACATCGGTGCGCGGCCCGGGTGGCGGCTACAAGCTGGCGCGCCCGGCCTCGGAAATCCGGGTGGTGGATGTGTTGTCGGCGGTCGATGAGACAGTCAACGCGCTGCAGAAGGGCGCGGGTGCCTCGGGGGCGGCCAGCGGATCACGGGCGCAGTCGATGACGAACCGGTTGTGGGAATCGCTGAGCGCGCAGGTTTACGTCTTTTTGCATCAGACCCGGCTGAGCGACGTGGTGGGCAATACGCTGGCACCGTGCCCGGCGGTTCCGACGCTGTTTTCCGTGGTGGACGAGGATTGAGGCGCGCGCATGGGCCGGGTTTACCTTGATTACAACGCCACCGCCCCGCTGCGCCCCGAGGCGCGCGCGGCGATGATCGCGGCGATGGACTTGGTGGGCAACCCGTCGAGCGTGCATGCCGAGGGGCGCGCGGCCAAGGGCCTGATCGAACGGGCGCGCGGCCAGGTGGCCGCGGCCTTCGGCGCGGAGGGGGCCGATGTGATCTTCACCTCCGGCGCGACCGAGGCGGCGGCGTTGGCCTGCGCCGGACGGGGGCTGCATGGCGCGGCGGTGGAGCATGACGCGGTCAAGGCATGGGTGGAGGCCGATCTGCCGGTGGACGCGGCGGGGCGCGTTCGGGTCGAGGCGCCGGAACGCTCGGTCCTGCAAAAGGCCAATTCGGAAACCGGCGTGGTGCAGGATGTGCCCGAAGGGCTGGAGGTCAGCGACATGACCCAAGCCTTCGGCAAACTGCCGGTGGCTTTCAACTGGGCGGGCTGCCGCATGGCACTTGCCTCGGCGCACAAGTTGGGCGGCCCGAAAGGAGTGGGCGCGCTGATCGTCAAGCGCGGCACCGATCTGGAGGCCCGGATCAAGGGTGGCGGACAAGAGATGGGGCGCCGCTCGGGCACGGAAAACATCATTGGAATCGCGGGGTTCGGGGCCGCAGTTGAAGCTGCTGCCCGCGATCTGGAGCGGGGCGTCTGGGACCGGGTTGCAGAATTTAGAAAGATTCTAGAAAATATCATTGCAGCCGAGGCGAATGAGACTATTTTTGTCGGGAAAGACGGTGTTCGGCTCCCCAACACATCGTGCCTCGTAACGCCGGGCTGGAAGGGCGAAACGCAGGTGATGGCAATGGACCTGGCCGGGTTCGCGATTTCGGCAGGCTCGGCCTGCTCCAGTGGCAAGGTGCGCAGCAGCGGTGTGCTGCAGGCGATGGGGTTCAGCGAGGCCGACGCGGCCTGCGCGATCCGGGTGTCGCTGGGGCCGGACACGACGGAAGACGAGATAACACGCTTCGCCGAAACCTGGCTGAAGCACCGCAACAAGCATCGCGCCCGCGCGGCGTGAAACGAGCAAGAGGAGGTGGCCAATATGGCGGCACTGGATGACACGCAAGTCAAGGAAGGCGTCGATCAGGAAACGGTCGATGCCGTCCGTGAAATGGCGGGCACCTACAAGTACGGGTGGGAAACAGATATCGAGATGGACTACGCCCCCAAGGGCCTGACCGCCGATATCGTCAAGCTGATCTCGGAAAAGAACGGCGAACCCGAGTGGATGACCGAATGGCGCCTTCAGGCCTATGACCGTTGGCTGCAGATGAAAGAGCCGGACTGGGCGATGCTGGATTACCCGGCAGTGGATTTCCAGAACCAGTATTACTATGCCCGTCCCAAAAGCATGGCGGAAAAGCCCAAGTCGCTGGACGAGGTGGACCCCAAGCTGCTGGAAACCTATGAAAAGCTGGGCATCCCACTGAAGGAACAGATGATCCTTGCCGGTGTCGAAGGCGCCGAGGAGGCACCTGCCGAGGGCCGCAAGGTGGCCGTGGATGCCGTGTTCGATTCCGTCTCGGTCGGGACCACCTTCCAGAAGGAACTCGAGAAAGCCGGCGTCATCTTCTGCTCGATCTCGGAAGCGATCGAAAAGCATCCCGAGTTGGTCAAGAAATACCTCGGATCGGTCGTGCCGGTCAGCGACAACTTCTATGCCACGCTGAATTCGGCCGTGTTCTCGGACGGCTCGTTCGTTTACGTGCCGCCGGGGGTGCGCTGCCCGATGGAGCTGAGCACCTATTTCCGCATCAACGCGGAGAACACCGGCCAGTTCGAGCGCACGCTCATCATCGCCGACAAGGGCAGCTACGTGAGCTACCTTGAAGGCTGCACCGCACCGCAACGCGACGAATCGCAGCTTCACGCCGCTGTCGTGGAAATCGTGGTCGAGGAAGACGCCGAAGTGAAATACTCCACCGTGCAAAACTGGTTCCCCGGCAACGAGGACGGCACGGGCGGCATCTACAACTTCGTGACCAAGCGCGCCGATTGTCGTGGCGACCGCGCCAAGGTGATGTGGACGCAGGTGGAGACCGGCAGCGCGGTGACGTGGAAATACCCGTCCTGCATCCTGCGCGGTGATGACAGCCAAGGCGAGTTCTATTCCATCGCGATCACCAACAACCACCAGCAGGCCGACACCGGCACGAAAATGGTGCACCTGGGCAAGAACACCCGCTCGCGCATCGTGTCCAAGGGGATCAGCGCGGGCAAGGCGCAAAACACCTATCGTGGTCTTGTCTCGATGCATCCCAAGGCCAAGAACAGCCGCAACTACACGCAATGCGACAGCCTGCTGATCGGTGACAAGTGCGGGGCGCATACCGTTCCTTACATCGAAGTGAAGAACAACTCGTCCCGCGTGGAGCACGAGGCCACGACCTCGAAGGTCGATGACGACCAGATGTTCTATTGCCGTCAGCGCGGCATGGACGAGGAAGAGGCCGTGGCGCTTGTCGTCAACGGGTTCTGCAAGGATGTGCTTCAGGCTTTGCCGATGGAATTCGCCATGGAAGCGCAGCAACTCGTTGCGATCTCGCTGGAAGGGTCGGTGGGCTGACGCCCGCCACCCGGCACGTTGGCGGAGGTTGCGATGATCATCACCACGACGCAAAGCATCGAGGGGCGCACGATCGCGGAGTATCGCGGGATCGTCGTGGGCGAAGCGATCATGGGGGCCAACGTGTTCCGCGATTTCTTTGCCCAGATCACCGATGTGGTGGGCGGCCGGTCGGGCGCCTATGAAAGCAAGCTGCAGGATGCGCGCGACACCGCGCTGACCGAGCTTGAGCAGCGCGCAGCCGTTCTGGGCGCCGATGCGGTTGTCGGGGTGGATCTGGATTACGAGGTCGTGGGCGATTCCATGCTGATGGTGTCGGCCAGCGGCACGGCGGTCGTGCTGGCCTGATATGCAGGACGCGCCCACCATATCGCGGCCCGAGCTGACCTTGCCCGAGGCCGAGGCGGCCCGGCTTCGTCAAGCCTATGCCGAGGCGGATGTCATCCTGGAATACGGCAGCGGCGGGTCCACGGTGATGGCCGCCGAGATGCCGGGCAAGGCGGTCTTCTCGGTCGAAAGCGACCGGGACTGGGCGGAAATGATGCGCGGCTGGTTCGAGCAGGTGCCGCCCGCAGATACGACGCAGGTGGACGTGATCTGGTCGGATATCGGCCCGACGAAAGCCTGGGGCTACCCGGCCACCAATCGCGAATGGCAACGCTATGCGCGCTATCCGCTGGAGGTCTGGGATCTGCCCGAGTTCCGCCAGCCCGACGTGGTGCTGGTGGATGGGCGGTTTCGCACGGGCTGTGCAATGGCCACGGCGTTCCGCACGCAAAAGCCGGTGAAGGTGCTGGTCGATGATTACGCGCGGCGCAAGCACTACCACCGGATCGAGGAATTTCTGGGCCAGCCGTCCCTTGTGGGTCGGATGGCGGAATTCGACGTGGCACCGATGCGGGTGCCGGGCGATCGGCTGTTGCCGATCATCGAGATGATGACGCGGCCCTGAGCCGCTCTGTTATACAAGCTGGAGGCTGGAAAATGCTGGAAATCAAGAACTTGCACGTTGATCTTGAAGACGAGGAAAAGACGATCCTCAACGGCGTCGATCTGACCGTCGAGGATGGCAAGGTGCACGCCATCATGGGGCCGAACGGGTCGGGCAAGTCCACCCTGAGCTACGTTCTGGCCGGGCGTGACGGCTATGAGGTTACCGAAGGCTCTGCCACGCTGGATGGCGTCGACATCCTCGAGATGGAACCCGAAGAGCGTGCCGCCGCCGGCCTGTTCCTGGCGTTCCAGTATCCTGTCGAGATCCCCGGCGTGGGCAACATGACCTTCATGCGCACCGCGCTGAACGCGCAGCGCAAGGCGAAGGGCGAGGAGGAGATCAGCGCGGCGGATTTCCTCAAACTCGTGCGCGAAAAGGCCAAGACGCTGAAGATGGACAACGACATGCTGAAGCGTCCGGTCAATGTGGGGTTCTCGGGCGGCGAGAAGAAGCGCAACGAAATCCTGCAGATGGCCCTGCTGGAGCCCAAGATGTGCATTCTGGACGAGACCGACTCGGGGCTTGACGTGGATGCGATGAAACTGGTGGCCGAGGGCGTGAACGCCCTGCGCGATGCGGGCCGCGGCTTCCTTGTCATCACGCACTATCAACGGTTGCTGGACCACATCAAACCCGATGTCGTGCACATCATGTCCGAGGGCCGGATCGTGAAGACCGGCGGACCCGAGCTGGCGCTCGAGGTGGAGCGCGACGGATACGAAGACATCAAGGCGGAGGTGGCGTAATGGCTTTGCCGCAGGCGAAACTGGATGCGACCGAGGCCCGGTTGGCCGGGGCCACGCGCCCTGACGGCGCGGCCTGGGCTAACGCGGCGCGTGACGCGGCGTTGACCCGTGTGCGTGGCATGGGCCTGCCGCACCGGCGCGACGAATACTGGAAGTTCACCAATCCCGACACGCTTGTGCAGCCCGACGCGCCCGAAGCGGCGCTGTTCGACAGCGGCGAAGCGCCGACCTTCGACTCGGTGGACCGGCTGAAGATCGTCTTCGTGGACGGGGTTTTCGACGCGGAAGCAAGTGATGACCTGGCGCTTGAGAACGTGACGATCGAGCGCCTGACCGAGGCGACCGGCACCGACATTCACTGGGCCAAGGATCTCTACGGCGTTTTGGAAGAGCGGGGCCAGAGCCCGGTGGCCCGCCCGCTGGCGGCGCTGAACACGGCATTGGCAACCGA
>JAASSQ010000142.1 GCA_021767845.1 Roseovarius sp.
ATGGGTGGCCCCTCGGCCGAGCGGGAGGTGTCGCTGTCTTCAGGACGTGAATGCGCCGCCGCATTGCGGGAAGCAGGCTACAAGGTGGCCGAGGTCGATGCCGGCCCGGACCTGTGCGCCCGGCTGTCCGAAATCGCACCCGACACCGTCTTCAATGCTCTGCATGGCCGCTGGGGCGAGGACGGCTGCGTGCAGGGGATGCTGGAATGGATGGGCCTTCCCTATACCCATTCCGGGGTGCTGGCCTCGGCCCTGGCGATGGACAAGCAGAAATCCAAGGACGTGTTCCGCGCCGCCGGTCTGCCCGTGGCCGAAAGCCGGCTTGCGCCGCGTGACGAGGTGCGCCGCCGCCACGTGATCGACCCGCCTTATGTGGTCAAGCCCAATAACGAGGGGTCCTCGGTCGGGGTGTATCTGGTCAACGAGGCGGCCAACGCTCCGCCCGCCCTGTCCGATGACATGCCCGAAACGGTCATGGTCGAAACCTTCGCTCCGGGCCGCGAACTGACGGTCAGCGTGATGGGCGACCGGGCGCTTACGGTTACGGACATCCTGACCGACGGCTGGTATGACTACGACGCGAAATATACCGTCGGCGGATCGCGCCACGTGGTGCCCGCCGAGATTCCGCGCGACGTGTTCGAGGTTTGCCTCGACTACGCGCGACGCGCGCATGAGGTGTTGGGCTGCCGCGGGCTCAGCCGAACGGATTTCCGGTGGGACGAGGCGCGCGGCCTCGACGGCCTGATCGTGCTGGAGACCAACACGCAGCCGGGCATGACGCCCACCTCGCTCAGCCCCGAACAGGCGCAGGCCGCGGGGATTTCCTTTCCCGAACTGTGCCGCTGGATGGTGGAGGACGCGTCATGCAACCGGTGATGCGCCCCGATCCCGCGCCATCGCGCTGGTCCTACCGCTTTCAGCGGCTGATGCTGACGCCGGGGTTTCGCAGGCTCTTGCGTGTGGGCGTGCCGATCGGCGTCGTGGCGGCCGTGGGGTTCGGGTATTTCGCCGACGACACCCGGCGTGAAACGGTGATGACCACGCTGTCGGACCTGCGGCGCCAGATCGAGACGCGCCCGGAGTTCATGGTCAACCTGCTGACCGTCGAGGGCGCCAGCACCGGGGTCGAGGAAGACATCCGCGAGATCTTTCCCTACGACCTGCCGTCCAGTTCTTTCGATCTGGACCTGGCCTATGTCCGCGAGATGATCGAGGGCCTTCCGGCCGTGGCCGAAGCCAGCGTGCGCATCCGGCAGGGTGGCGTTCTGACGGCCGAGGTCACCGAACGAGAGCCGGTGGCGCTGTGGCGCACGCGCGACGGTCTGGGCGCGGTGGATGTCGAGGGCGTGGTGGTGGACGATCTGGCCCGCCGCACCGACCGGCCCGACCTTCCGCTGATCGTGGGCGAGGGCGCGGATCGCGCGGTGCCCGAGGCGCTCGACATCCTGCGCGCGGCGGCGCCGCTGCAGGATAGGCTGCGGGGCCTGGTGCGGATGGGCGAGCGGCGGTGGGACGTGGTGCTGGACCGCGATCAGCGCATCCTGCTGCCCGAAACCAACCCGGTTCGGGCGCTGGAGCGCGTGCTGGTGCTGGATGATGTGCAGGACATGCTGGCGCGCGATCTGGTCGCGGTGGACATGCGGCTGGCCGCGCGTCCCACGATCCGCATGACGCCGCGCGCGGTGGAAGAATGGTGGCGGGTCACGAACATGACACTCGGAGCGGAATAAGAAGATGATTGAGCTCTATGAAACCCAACGGGCGATGCGCAATATGCGCAAGGCGGCGATGCAGCGCGGTGTGGTGGCGGTGCTGGATGTCGGCACCTCCAAGATCGCCTGCCTGGTGCTGCGGTTCGACGGCACCGAACGGCTGTCCGAGGCCGAGGGCATCGGCGCGATGGCCGGGCAGGCGGGGTTTCGCGTGATTGGCGCGGCGACCACCCGCTCGCGCGGCGTGCGCTTCGGCGAGATCAACGCCATGGCCGAGACCGAGCGCGCCATCCGCACCGCCGTGCAGGCGGCGCAGAAGATGGCGAATATCCGGGTCGATCACGTGATCGCCTGCGTCTCGGGCGCCAGCCCGCGATCCTACGGGCTGGCTGGATCGGTCGATCTGGAAGGCCACACCGTGACCGAACAGGATATCAGCCGGGTTCTGAGCGCCTGCGACGTGCCCGATTACGGCGAGGGGCGCGAGGTGCTGCACGCGCAGCCGGTGAATTTCGCGCTGGATCACCGCACCGGGCTGGCCGATCCGCGCGGCCAGATGGGCCAGACCCTTTCGACCGACATGCACATGCTGACGGTGGATGCCGCCGCGATCCAGAACATCGCCCATTGCGTCAAGCGGTGTGACCTGGAACTGGCGGGGCTGGCCAGCTCGGCCTATGTCAGCGGTATTTCCGCGCTGGTCGAGGATGAACAGGAACTGGGCGCGGCGTGCATCGATCTGGGTGGCGGCACCTCGGGCATCTCCATCTTCATGAAGAAGCACATGATCTATGCCGATAGCGTCCGCATGGGCGGCGACCATGTGACCGGCGACATTTCAATGGGGCTTCAGGTGCCCCAGGCCACCGCCGAGCGGATCAAGACCTTCTATGGCGGGGTCGTGGCCACCGGCATGGATGACCGCGAGATGATCGAGATCGGTGGCGAGACCGGCGATTGGGAACATGACCGACGCACGGTAAGCCGCGCCGAACTGATCGGCATCATGCGCCCGCGGGTCGAGGAAATCCTCGAAGAGGTGCGCGCGCGGCTCGATGCGGCCGGGTTCGAGCACTTGCCGAGCCAGCAGATCGTCCTGACCGGCGGCGGCAGCCAGATCCCGGGCCTCGACGGCATCGCCAGCAAGATCCTGGGCCAGCAGGTCCGGCTTGGGCGTCCGCTTCGGGTTCACGGTCTGCCGCAGGCGGCGACCGGGCCGGGGTTCTCCAGCGCGGTCGGCATGTGCCTTTTCGCGGCCAACCCTCAGGACGAATGGTGGGACTTCGAGATCCCGGTAGATCGCTACCCGGCGCGATCGCTGAAGCGGGCAGTGAAATGGTTCAAGGACAACTGGTGACCGCAAGATGTGGCAATATCGGCGAAATCCCGCGTGCATGCGCAAAAATTTGGCCATATTTTGTGTCTTTTTCGCGTTTTTTGGGTGACGCAAGGGTCAACCATCGGTAAGAATGGGGCTGACAGGCGGAAAATCGGCTTGCCCGGCAGAGGCAGGCGCAACAGCAGGCGGATAGAGCAATGACATTGAATCTCACGATGCCAGGACAGGAACAGGAACTGAAACCGCGGATCACCGTTTTCGGTGTCGGCGGCGCGGGTGGCAACGCGGTCAACAACATGATCGAGAAACAGCTCGAGGGTGTTGACTTCGTGGTCGCCAACACCGACGCGCAGGCGCTGCAGCAGAGCAACGCCGAACACCGGGTTCAGCTTGGCGTCAAGGTGACCGAGGGCCTGGGCGCCGGCGCCAAGGCCGAGATCGGCGCCGCGGCCGCCGAGGAAAACATCGAACAGATCGTCGATCACTTGGCGGGGGCGCATATGTGCTTCATCACCGCCGGCATGGGTGGCGGCACCGGCACAGGCGCCGCACCGATCATCGCGCAGGCCGCGCGTGAACTGGGCGTGCTGACCGTGGGTGTGGTGACCAAGCCGTTCCAGTTCGAGGGCGGCAAGCGGATGCGTCAGGCCGAGGCCGGTGTCGATGCGCTGCAGAAGATGGTGGATACGCTCATCATCATCCCCAACCAGAACCTGTTCCGTCTGGCCAACGAGAAAACCACCTTCACCGAGGCATTCTCGATGGCCGACGACGTGCTTTATCAGGGCGTCAAGGGCGTGACCGACCTGATGGTGCGCCCCGGTCTCATCAACCTCGATTTCGCGGACGTGCGCGCCGTGATGGACGAAATGGGCAAGGCGATGATGGGCACCGGCGAGGATTCTGGCGAGGATCGCGCGATCCAGGCCGCCGAAAAGGCCATCGCGAACCCGCTGCTGGACGAAATCAGCCTGAAGGGCGCCAAGGGTGTTCTGATCAACATCACCGGCGGCCATGACCTGACCCTGTTCGAGCTGGACGAGGCGGCCAACCGGATCCGCGAAGAGGTGGACCCGGACGCCAACATCATCGTCGGCTCGACCCTCGATACCGGCATGGAAGGGGCGATGCGCGTCAGCGTCGTGGCCACCGGAATCGACGCCAAGGCGGGCGACCGCGACGTTCCGATGCCGCATCGCAGGATGTCCGAACCGCTCAGACCCGCCGCCGAGGCGCAGGTCGAGCCCGTGGAAGAACCGGAACAGGCCGCCCCGGCCGTCGCCGCCCAGGCCGATCCCGAACCCACCTTGTTCGCCGAACAGGACCTGGATGCGCAGCGCGCCGCAGCCGAAGACCAGATGGAAGACATCTTCGAGGAAAGTGCGCCCGCCGCCATGCAGCAGAACAACGACGTGCCGCCGCCGGCCTACAACCCGCAGGCCGCGCAGTTCGACCCGGTGCAGCACACCGCGCAGGACAACTCGGACCTGGATGAATTCGTCGCCCCGAGCGCGCAGCGCCCGGCACCCGGCACGCCCTCGGCCGCGGCGATGGCGCGTCTGCAGGCCGCCGTCGATAACCGCAATTCGGACAGCCAACCGGCTCAGCAGGCGCAGCCCCAGCAAGAGCCGCAACCGGCTCAGGCGCCCCGCCCGCAGGAAAGCGAGCAGCGTCCGCGCTTCGGGATCAACTCGCTCATCAACCGGATGACCGGGCACGCCGAGCAGGAGGCGCAGCGCCCCGCGCGCCAGCAGCCGACGATGCAAGCGCCGCAGAGCCGGCAGGCCGCGCCCGAGCCGCAGGACGAAGAGGATGAGCAGATCGAAATCCCCGCCTTCCTGCGCCGCCAGGCCAACTGACCGGGTTGGAACAAGTGGGAAAAGGCCGCCTTTCTGGCGGCCTTTTTCGTTTCATTTCATATGGTTGTGGATCGCCACTCCACCATCGGCAAAAACCTGCCACCCGGGGCGAAGGGATGTTTCAAGCCGTTGCAAAGATTGAGTTGAGCCTCGGGTCTGGCAGATTTAAACCCCTCGGTAACCAATTGCGGCGCGACCGAAGCGTGCGAGCGAGGGACATCTTGCAGACGACGATCCGAACTTCAGTGGCATTCGAGGGTGTTGGCCTGCACTCGGGCGAACCTGCGCGCGCGGTGATCCGTCCGGCGGCGGCGGGGCAGGGGATCGCGTTCCGCCGCACAGATCTGCCCGGCCAGGCGGACATCCCCGCGCTCTGGAGCGAAGTCGATCAATCGCCGCTTTGCACGCGGCTGGGGCGTGGCGACGTGGCCATCACCACGGTCGAACACATCATGGCCGCGCTGGTCGGCTGCGGTATCCACAATGCTCTGATCGAGGTCGATGGACCCGAAATTCCCATCCTTGATGGCAGCTCGGCCGCCTTCGTGCGCGGGATCCTGGCACAGGGCATCCGCCACCTGGATGTGCCGGTGCGGGCCTTGCGCGTTCTCGACACCGTCGAAGTGCACCGCGGCGGGGCCTGGGCGCGGCTGCGCCCGCATGGCGGGCTGATGATCGAATTCGACATCGAGTTCGAGGATGCCGCCATCGGCACCCAAAGCAAGACGCTGAACATGGCCAACGGCAGTTTCGTGCGCGAGCTCAGCACCAGCCGCACCTTCTGCCGCAAGGCTGACGTGGACACGATGCGCGCCAACGGGCTGGCCCTGGGCGGCACGCTGGAAAATGCCGTGGTTGTGGACGGAGAGAACGTCCTCAGCCCCGGCGGGCTGCGCCACGAGGACGAGGCCGTGCGCCACAAGATGCTGGACGCGGTGGGCGATCTGGGTCTTGCCGGGATGCCGATCCTCGGACACTACCACGGGTTCCGCGCGGGGCACGCCCTGACCAACGATCTGCTGCACGAACTTTTCGCGCATCCCGCCTGTTTCGAGGTGGTTGAATGCGACCCCGACATGGCCGCGCGTCTGCCCGGCGCGGGCGTCCACTGGTGCGAAATACCGGACGTGGCCTGAGGGCCAAGAAAACCGCCAAAGACGTTTTGCACCGGAAATTTATGTGCTAGGACCAATCGGGAGACGCGGGGCCACGGGCCCCGGCACTGCGCAAAACAGGTGGTTTCGAGCATGAAAATCGGCAGGTCCCGTGCAACGCTGATCGGTGCAATCGTTCTGGGGCTCGGTCTTGCGGGCTGCGGCGGGACCGACGGGCGCGTCGCGCGCGGCGAAGTCGATTTCGAGGACTACACGGCCAAGCAGATTTTCGAACGCGCCGAGTATGATCTCGCGCGCAACCGCGCGGGCCGCGCCGCCGAAATCTTCGGCGAGGTGGAGCGCCTCTATCCCTACTCGGACTGGGCGAAACGCGCCGTCATCATGCAGGCCTATGCCTACCACCAGGACGAGGATTACGAGAACAGCCGCGCTGCCGCGCAGCGGTTCATCGACTTCTACCCGACCGACGAGGATGCGGCCTACGCGCAATATCTTCTGGCGCTCAGCTACTACGACCAGATCGACGAGGTCGGCCGCGACCAGGGCCTGACCTTCCAGGCGCTGCAATCCCTGCGCCAGGTGATCGAACGCTACCCCGACAGCGAATACGCCCGCTCGTCGATCCTGAAATTCGACCTCGCCTTCGATCACCTCGCCGCCAAGGAGATGGAAATCGGGCGCTACTACCTCAAGCGCGATCACTTCGCCGCCGCGATCAACCGGTTCCGCGTGGTGGTCGAGGATTTCCAGACGACCAGCCACACGCCCGAGGCCCTGCACCGCCTGGTGGAGGCGTATCTGTCGCTCGGCCTGACCGACGAGGCGCGCACCGCGGGCGCCATCCTGGGCTACAACTTCCGTGGCACGGAATGGTACGAGGACAGCTACAAGCTGCTGACCGGGCAGGGCCTGACCCTCGAGGCGGCGGGCGACAATTGGCTGAACAGGATTTATCGCCAGATGATCCAGGGCCGCTGGCTGTAAGGGGGCGGCGGGCGAACCGCTGCCGGGATGCAACCTATGCTGCGCGCGCTTGACATCAGGGACATACTCATCATCGACCACCTGGAGCTGGCCTTCCGGCCGGGTCTGAACGTGTTGACCGGCGAAACCGGGGCGGGCAAATCCATCCTGCTCGACTCGCTGGGGTTCGTGCTGGGCTGGCGCGGCCGGGCCGAACTGGTCCGGCAGGGCGCCGAGCAGGGCGAGGTCGTGGCCGAATTCGACCTGCCCGAAGGCCACCCTGCGCGTGCGATCCTCCAAGATGCGGGCTTGCCCGCCGGTGACGAACTGATCCTGCGGCGCGTCAACACGCGCGACGGGCGCAAGACCGCCTGGGTCAATGACCGCCGCTGCTCGGGCGAGGTGCTGCGCCGGCTGTCGGACACGCTGGTGGAATTGC
>JAASSQ010000143.1 GCA_021767845.1 Roseovarius sp.
CATGTCGTGGGCGATACAGCGGAAGATCATCCCGAACGCGGCCGAGGATTTGCCCTTCCCCTTGCCGGTATGCACGACGATCAGGCCCTTCTCGTCGGTCTTGGTGGCCATGATCTTGTCGCGTGCGGCTTTTTTCTTGGCCATCTTGGCGGCGTGGCGGTCGCTGTCGTCGGTCATCTGGCGCGTTTCCCCCTACTGGAACAGGCCCAAGACATAAGGCGCAATCAGGGCGGTTAGCAAGGCATTCAGCCCCATGCCGATCCCGGCAAAGGCGCCTGCCGTCTCGTTCACCTGGAAGGCCCGCGCCGTGCCGATCCCGTGCGCGGCGGTGCCCACGGCAAAGCCCCGCGCGCGCCAGTCGGTGATGCGCATCGCGTTCATCAGCGGCGTCACCACGACCGCCCCGATGATGCCCGTCAGGATCACCAGCGCGGCGGTCAGCGTGGGCAGCCCGCCGATCTGTTCGGCAATGCCGATCGCCACCGGCGCGGTGGTCGATTTCGGCGCGAGCGACGCCAGCGTAGCCCCCTCCACGCCGAGCGCCTTGGCAATCCACAATGCCGACACCACCGCCGTGCCCGATCCCACGAGCAACGCGCCCGCCATCGGCACCAACGTCCGGCGCACGTGATGCAGGTTGGAATAGAGCGGCCCGGCCAGGGCCACGGTCGCCGGCCCCAGCATGAAATGCACGAACTGCGCGCCCTCGAAATAGGTGCCATAGGGCGTGGCTGTGGCCCACAGGACGCCCGCCAGCAGCAGCATCGCCACCAGCACCGGGTTCACCACCGGGTTTTCGCCGCTGCCGCGATAGGCCGCATCCCCGATCAGATAGGCCACCAGCGTCGCGGTCAGCCACAAAAGCGGCCCCTCCCGCAGGTACGACCAGATTTCCGGCAGATCTGTCATTCCTTGCCCTCCGCGCCATTGCCGGTCAGCTTGGCAAGCCCCACGAAGGTCAGCGCCCCGGCCGTCAGGGCCAACACCGTGCTGCCCACCAGCGCCGCCAGCAGGGCCGGGCCGGATTGCCCCAACGCCTCGGCATGGCTGACAACGCCCACGCCCGCCGGCACGAACAGAAGCGACAGGTGCCGCAGCAGCCCCTGCGACGTGGGCAGCACCCGCTTGACCAGCGCAGGCCGCACCAGGAACGCCGCCAGCAGCAGCGCCATCCCGATCACCGGACCCGGCACCGGCAGCGTCAGCGCGCGGGCCAGAACCTCGCCTGCCAGCTGGAAGCCCAAGATTATCGCGATGTTCAGGATCATCCGTGTCCCTCCTCCACACGAGCCTCCCCCACCTTAGGGCGCAACCGCTTCACGAAAAAGGGCCGCCCGTTGTGGGGCGGCCCGTTGCATCCTGTTGCGCAGGCAGGTCGATCACTCGGCCGGCACCGGCGCGGGTGTGCCGCGCGGGGTGAAATGCTTGCGGTTGAGCCGCAGCACCAGCCAGATCATCGCGACCTGCGAGAGCAGCGCAATCCCCGTCAGCCCCCAGAAGGCCGGCCCGAACTTGGCGATGACGCCCGCGCCCACAAGCCCCTTGTTGATGAAGAAATGCATCATCACCGCAAAGGCCACGCCGGGGCAGATCAGCGCGTAGGATCCCGCGCTGGCCTTGTCGCCCGCGATGAACTCGGCCCAGTATCCCTGCCGCTTCAGCACCAGAAGGCCGAGCGCCAGGAACAGGATTTCCACCGCCAGCAGCCGCGACAGGAAGATCAGTGTCTCGCCCGCGCCGTCGGGCGTGCCGAAGGCCACGTGCAATCCGTGAGACTGCCGCAGGAACAGGATACCTAGAACCGTGACGATCGGCACGACCACCATCAGGGTCGGCCCGGCCTCTTTCGCGGTGCCGTGATGCAGCATAGAGTTGAAGCCGGTAATCGCCGCGACCAGCGTGTAGATGATCGCGGTCACGCCGAAGAAGGTGCTCAGGACAAGGCTGATGCCGATGGTCAGGGTGGTCGTGCTCATCGCCGCCGGCGCGGCCAGTCCGACGCCGATCATCGCCACGGCAAAGGCCGGCAGAAGCTGCGCAAAGGAATTATGCGCTGTCACGTCGAACACGCCGCCCTGCGTCAGCACCCGGCCCAGGAAACGGCCGATCAGGCGAAAGGCCCAGACCCCGAGCGCCAGGAACGCCAGCAGCGCCAGCGGGAACAGGTATTCCACGATCCCCCACAGCCCCGGCACGAAAACAAGCCCGAGGATGAACCCCACATTGATCGTCATCGCGCTGGCCAGCGGTGCGGCCAGCAGCGTGGTTTCGCCGTTGGTCCTGCACAGCGCGGCATAGCGGTCGGTCTTCATGAAGGCGCGCAGCGCGCCGATGTTCCAGATCAGCGACTTGATGTTGAGCGCCGCCATGCCCGCGATCCCCAGCAGGGCGATCACGATGGCGGCTTGCATCAAGGGTCCCCCGGTGCTGAACGCCGCCGCCACGTCCTCGAAGATCGGCACGGGGCGGCCGGGATGCGGGACCCAGAACATCAGGTACATGAAAAAGGTCACCACCAACCCGCCCGCGCCAAGCGAGGCCAGGAAATAGAGCGGTGAATAGGTATCGGCGGGGCGTGTCGGATGGTCGGTCATGTGCGGACTCCTGAAAACACATTCCAATAATGGTATATATAATACATGCGAAAAATGGAATGTATGGTGGCAGAATGTCGCGCCCCGGCAGGCGGCGTAAGGAAATTGTTAACCTTGCCTGCCCCATTTTGGCGGCATGATGCGTGTGATACTAATTCTCGCCGGGCTTTCGGCATCTGCCGGGTGCAACACGCCGGGGCCGGCCTTTCGCGGGATCGACCCGGTCAGGATCAGCGTCGGCAAAAGCACCTTCGACGTGCGCGTGGACGGCACCCGCGCGCAGGCGATCCGCCTCAATCCCGAATGGGCGCCGCGCCGCGAAGCGGTCGCGCCCCGTGCCGTGGCCGCGATCGAAAAGGTCAGCGGTTGCACCGCCGCCCGGCTCGATGGGGACCAGGTGGTGATCGTCGCGCGGCTCGATTGCGGCGACGGGCCGCCGCCCGCGCCACGGGCGGTGAACTATACCTGCCGGATCGACCCGTATGGTGGCGGCTACGCCGATCTTGTCTGCGAGCCGGAACTCTAGGCGTTCAGGGTGCGGGGCCGCGCCGGGCCGCCTCGATCCGTGCCCGCGCCGAATTGGACCGCGGCATCCACAGGCCCCGGTCGATCGCCTCCTGTAACCGCTCGGCCATCTCGCGCAGGGCGGGCGCATTGTGCTCGGCGATGAAGTCGCGGGTGTCCTCGTCTTCCAGGAACGCGGCCTCGACCATGTCGAAGTGATGTCCGCGCACCGCGCCCGTGGTGGCGGCGAAAGCAAAGAGGTAATCGACCGTCGCCGCCATCTCGAACGCCCCCTTGTAGCCGTGCCGCTTCACGCCCTCGATCCATTTCGGGTTGACGACGCGCGACCGCACCACGCGGCCGATCTCGTCCTCCAGCGTGCGGATGACGGGGCGTTCGGGCCGCGAATGATCGTTGTGATAGATCGGCCTGTCCTGCCCCTGCAACGTGCTGACGGCGGCCGCCGCGCCACCCTCGAACTGGTAGTAGTCGTCGGAATCCAGGATGTCGTGCTCGCGGTTGTCCTGGTTCTGCACGATGGCCTCGGTCTGGCGCAGGCGCGCTTCGAACCCGGCGCGGTCGGCGCGGCCCTCGTCCGTCGCGCCATAGGCATAACTGCCCCAGGTCAGGTAGGCCTCGGCCAGATCCGCCTTGTCGGCCCAGAGCCGCTCGTCGATCATCGCTTGCAGCCCCGCACCATAGGCGCCGGGCTTGGCGCCATAGATCCGCGCGGTCGCCCCCTCGTCGCGGGCGCGCGCCGCGGCGGGGTTCAGGTCGTCGGGCTCGTCCATCTTCATCACCGCCCGCGCCGCGCTGTCGAACAGCGCGATGAGCTGCGGGAACGCATCGCGGAAAAAACCCGAAATGCGCAAGGTCACGTCCACTCGTGGGCGGCCCAGCACGCCCTGCGGCAGCACCTCGAACCCGGTGACCCGCCGGTTGGCCCCATCCCATTGCGGCTTGACTCCCATCAGCGCCAGCGCCTGCGCGATGTCATCGCCGCCCGTGCGCATGTTGGCTGTCCCCCAGGCCGTCAGCAGCATGGTCCGCGGCCAGTCGCCATGGGTCTGTAAATGCTTTTCGATCAGCAGGTTGGCGGATTTCCAGCCGAGCGCCCAGGCGGTGGGCGTGGGCACCGCGCGGCTGTCCACGCTGTAGAAATTCCGCCCCGTGGGCAGGGTATCCAGCCGCCCGCGCGTGGGCGCGCCCGAGGGGCCGGGGGGCACTGACCGTCCCGCCAATGCGGCCAGCAGGCCGCGCCCTTCCTCGGGGCCGCAGGCGCGCAGGGTGGGGCGCACATGCGCCTCCGCCTGCCCCAGCACCGCGCGGCTGAGTGCACCGGGGGCCGGGGCCGCACCGTCAAGACAGCGCGCCGCCAACTCCTCCAGCCGCTCCACCGTGTCGCCGTGGCTGCGCCACGCGCCCTCGGCCAGGTCTGACAACAGGTCCGGTCGCGGCCCGTCCCACGGCGCGGCCATGTCGCAATCCAGCGGGTCGAAGCCAAGGCCCAGATCCTCCGCCAGCGCGCGGATGATCGAGGCGTCACCCCCCTTGCCCTGTCCGCGCGGCACCCGTAGCAGCGCCTGCAGCAGATCGCGTTCCTGCACCCCCTCGGGCGATTGCCCGAAAACGTGCAGCCCGTCGCGGATCTGCGCCTCTTTCAATTCGCACAGGTAAGCGTCGAGCTTGGCGAGGTCGGTATCCTCGTCCTGCCCCGACATGCCCACATCCTTGTCCAGCCCTGTCGCCGCGCTCAGGCTCAGGATCTCGCGGCGCAGGTGCTCGATCCGGCGCGGATCGACGCCGGCGGCCTCGTAATATTCATCGACCAGCGCCTCCAGATCCTTCAGCGGGCCATAGGTTTCGGCCCGCGTCAGCGGCGGGGTCAGGTGATCGACGATCACCGCCTGCGCGCGCCGCTTGGCCTGCGTGCCCTCGCCGGGATCGTTGACGATGAAGGGATAGACATGCGGCACCGGGCCGAGCACCGCCTCGGGCCAGCAGTCTTTCGACAGGGCCAGGGCCTTGCCCGGCAGCCATTCCAGGTTGCCATGCTTGCCCATATGCACGATCGCCTGCGCCCCGAATTGCCGCCGCAGCCAGATATAGAAGGCCAGATAGTTATGCGGCGGCACCAGGTCGGGGGAATGATAGGTGTCGGTCGGGTCGATGTTGTAGCCGCGCGCCGGCTGCACCCCAACGATCACGTTGCCGAATTCCAGCACAGACAGGGCGAAATGCCCGCAATCCACCTCGCCCGGTGTGTAGAACGGATCGGCCTCGGGCGGGCCCCAGCGGGCCTCCATCGCCTCGCGCAGCGCCCAGGGCAATTGGCCATAGTCGATCTGGTACTCGGCCATGCTCAACTGTACGCCGCCCCGCCGCGTGGCCCGGTCGGTCAGCCAGTTTGTCGGCCCGGCCATTACGGCCTGCATCAGCGCGTCACTGTCCGCTGGAAGGCCGGTGACGCGGTAGCCCGCCTGTTCCAGCAGGCGCAGGACATGCACGGTGCCCGCGGGCGTATCCAGCCCTACGCCATTGGCCAGCCGCCCGTCCTTGTTGGGATAATTCGCCAGCACCAGTGCCACCTTTCGGCGGTCCTCGGGCGTGTGGCGCAGCCTGGCCCACGCCTCGGCCAATTCGGCCACGAATTCCACCCGGTCGCCCTGCGCGCGATAGGTGGCGATCGGGCATTGCGTGGCCTCGTCGAAGAACGCCTCGTCCTTGAAGCTGACCGCACGCGACAGCACGCGCCCATCCACCTCGGGCAGGGCCACGTTCATCGCGATGTCGCGCGCCGACAGCCCCGTCAGCCCCTCGGCCCAGGCGCTCTCGCTCGATCCGGCCAGCACCACCTGGAAGACCGGCGCGCCCTGCGCGGCCTTCATCGCCAGAGGGTTGGCCGGCCCCGCGTCGTCGGCATGGGGCGATCCGACCGCGAACGAGGTGCAATTCAGAATGACCGAGGGCGGCGCGGCGGTGAACAGATGCTCCAGCGTCG
This sequence comes from Roseovarius sp., assembly GCA_021767845.1. Taxonomy (GTDB): domain Bacteria; phylum Pseudomonadota; class Alphaproteobacteria; order Rhodobacterales; family Rhodobacteraceae; genus Roseovarius. Next base: position 6,100 of record JAASSQ010000143.1, read on the forward strand.
CCACCGAGACCGGGTCTTTCAAAGAGGCCACGAAAACCGGCAGCGGGTTCAGCCCCGCGCGCAGAAGCGCCTTGACCAGCCGGTTGACCGGATTCAGCCCCGCCCCCTGCACCAAGGCGCGGTAGAAGATCAGCGGCACGATCGGTCGTCCCTCGCCCCACGCCGCCTGTGCCGCGTCCAGATCGGCCACGCCCGCGCCGGGCCAGTAGACACCCGCCCGCAACAGCGGCCGCGCCGCCTCGGGGCGCTCGGTGCCCTCCAGCATAGACCGGGCATAGGCCAGGAAATTCGCGGCATTCTCCGGCCCGCCCTCGACCAGGTAGGCCCAGAGCGCGTCGTAATCGGCATCCTCCACCGTGGACAGCTCGCGCAGATCCGCATCCGGCTTGTCGTCGCCCGGCAGCAATGCCAGCGGCACGCCCGCCTCGGCCAGCCGCGCGGCATATTGCTCGACCCCGTAGCGCCAGTACCCGACACCCCCCAGAACCCGCGCGATGACCAGCCGTGACCCGGTGGCGCATTGGTCAAGATGCAGGTCCACCGACATCGGATGCTGCAGATGGGTCAGGTTCGCCAGCCGCAGGCCGGGCGGATCGTCCATCTCGGACCGGGCTGCGCTGAGGCTGGCAAGTTCGGTGTCGGCGGCCGAGACGAACACCACATCCGCCGGGCTCTGGCCCAGATCGACCGGCTCGGTGCCGTCGTCGATGCTTCCGGGGGTGGCGGCAAGCAGGTGCATCCGTGTCTGGCCTTTCGCGTGCGGCGGGCGGCCCGCCGTTTGGGTATTTATGCCAAGAAGAAGGACAGGGCGGTGCGGTGGCCCGGCCCTTTGTTCGGGGTCTCGCCGGGGTGTCTGCGGCCGGTCAGCCCGCCCCGCCAAGCGCGGTGGCGATCGCGGCGCGATCCAACCCCGCCTGGCCGATCACCACCAGCCTTGTTTCGCGCGGGTCGGCGCCGAAGGGGCGGTCGAAATAGCTGTCCACCCGCGGGCCGACGGCCTGCAGCGTCAGGCGCATCGGCTTGCCCTCGACCGCGGCGAAGCCTTTGAGCCGCAGGATGTCATGCGCGCGGATCACCTCGGAGACCTGCTGGGCGAATTGCGCGGGGTCGGGGATCTCGGGGCGGGTCACGACGAAGGATTCGAAGGCGTCATGGTCGTGATCGTGGTGGTGATCGTGATCGTGATCGTGGTCGTCGTCATCGTGATGATGGTGGTGATGATGCAGCTCGTGGCGGGCGTCCATGTCGCCCTCGGCGCCCACGCCTTGCCCCAGCAGCACATCCACCGGCAGCGCGCCCATGACCGACTTGACCACCTGCACGC
>JAASSQ010000144.1 GCA_021767845.1 Roseovarius sp.
ACTTGCAACGTGCACGATTGGTATGTGGGCGTGCGTGGCGGCAAGGTCGAGACGGTATGGCCGGTTTCGGCCCGTGGCAAGGCGTATTGAACGCTGCTGACCCCCGCGCCGCTGCGCTACCGGAAGGTCCGCCGGGGTAGCGGCGGGTTTGCATGGGCGTGCCTGATCTTGTTGAAGATGATGCCGATAGACTATGCAAATTCCCCGGCTTGTCCACATCGGGCCCTAGGATGCCGCGTTGGCCCGTGCCACCTCGTCGCGCAGGGTGCCAAGGTCGTAAAGCGGCATTGCCATGACCGCGTCGCCGATCATGGTCACCGTCGGCGCAAGATACCGAAGGCCCTCCGGCCCCGCCGACAGCCCGTCCCCCACGCGCAATCCGCCACCATCCTCGGTCAGCCGCAGCCAACCGCGCCGCAGAAAACCGTCGCTCAGCGGATCAAGCGCCAGCCGAGTGCCGGGGCCCGTGCAGTTGATGACGATCGGCGCCTCGATCGGCACTCTGCCCTGGGGCGTGGCGACCTCTACGCAGGCGCCGCCGGGCGTTTGCCGGACCTTTTGGGCGCAGCCCTGAACCTCGGTGATCTGCCCTTCGGCCAGAAGCCGGTGATAGGCCGCGATACTGTCATGGGTGCCGCGCCGGAAGCGGCGTTCCAACGGGTGCGTGACACGCTGCCTTTCCCGCAGATCGGGCAGCAGCCGGGCCAGCCTGTCCGGTGTGGCCCATGTTTTGAAACCGGGGCGCAGTTCCGACATGGTGGCGCCCTCGTCGCGGCGCAGGCGGGCGATCTCGTCATCCATCGCCTGCAGGAACGCGGCGCAGGTCTCGAACGGGCCGTCGATCTGCGGGGTGACAGCCGGCCTGCGTGGGCGCGTCCAGATCAGGGGCTCGGGCTTCAACCCGGTGGCCGAAATCACCGTCATGCGGATATCGGCGTCATCCTTCAGCGATTGCAGGAACCGCAGCACGTCCAGCATTGCGGCATTGGCGCCGATGCAGACGACCGACGCGCCAGGGCACAGACGCTCGCGGATCGCCTCTTCCCGGCCATAGAGCATCGGGAACGCCCCCGGCCCGGCATCGGTGCAAAAGCTGTCCATCGTCGGGGCGCCGGGGGCGACATCCACGCGCGCAGCCTCCAATCCGGTCCCATCCGAAAGGAAGATGCGAAAGCCCGTGTCTGCGGGCTCAACCGCACGCACATCCCCTGCCATCAACTCGACCTGCACACCACGCGCGCGGTGCCGGTCCAGCCCCGTGTTCAAAAGGTCGGTCAGGTAATCCCCGAAAATGGCGCGCGGCGCGAAAAGCGCTGCATGATCGCCCGCCGCGATGTGCTCGGCCCCGAAGCCCAGCCAATCCGGCTTTCGCCCGGCCATGGCCGCAGCCACGTCTTCCCACCGCGAGGTCAGCCAGTCGGCAAACTCGGGCAACACGGCCGCCGATGGCGAATTCAGCAGATAGGCATAGCGCCAGGGCGCGTCCGCCGCGTGGTCGCCATAGGCCAGCCCCCGGCCCAGGTTGGCGACATCCCGCCCGATCACGGTCAGGCGGTCGCCCGGTCCAAGCGGCGCGCTTTCTGCAAAGGCGGCGGCGGTCGCGCCGTCACCGATCACGACATGGTGGCGTCTGGAGGCTGTCATATGTCTCACGTCCCGGTTGCCCAGCAATCCTGCCGGACTTTGATCCAGACCCGGCCCGATTGCCAGACCCGACAGGATGACGTTTTCGCCAGCCTTGTGCCGATACACGTCAGCCGCTATCGCTCGGGTGACCAGGGCACGGATCGGGGGCAGGCAGCATGACACGGGTTTTCATTACCGGCACCGCCGGTTTCATCGGGTATCATCTGGCCGATCTGCTGTTGCGCGACGGGATCGAGGTGCATGGCTTCGACGGCATGACCGACTATTACGATGTTAATCTCAAGCGCCGCCGCCACGCGATGCTGGCCGAAAACGCGGGCTTCACCGCGACCGAGGCGATGCTTGAAGACACGGCCGCGATCGACGCCGCGATAGATGCCTGTGCGCCGGACGTGATCGTGCACCTGGCCGCGCAGGCCGGGGTGCGCTACAGCCTCGACAACCCGCGCGCCTATGTGGATGCGAATGTCATCGGCAGCTTCAACGTGATGGAGGCCGCCCGCCGCCACGCCGTGCGCCACCTGTTGATGGCCTCGACCAGCTCGGTCTATGGCGCCGAAACGCAAATGCCGTATCGCGAGACGATGAAGGCCGACAGCCAGATGACCATCTACGCCGCCACCAAGAAGGCGAGCGAGGCGATGGCCCATTCCTATGCCCATCTGTGGACCCTGCCCACGACCATGTTCCGGTTCTTTACCGTCTATGGCCCGTGGGGGCGGCCCGACATGGCCTATTTCAAGTTCGTCGATGCGATCCTCAAGGGACAGCCCATCGACATCTACAATCATGGCGAGATGTATCGCGATTTCACCTATGTCGGTGACCTGGTGCGCGCGATCCGGCTGTTGATCGACGTGCCGCCCGAACGCCCGGACAGCCCGGAAGAAATTGCCGAGGGCGACAGCCTGTCACCGGTCGCGCCGTGGCGGGTGGTCAATATCGGCAACTCGCAAACCGTGCGCCTGCTGGATTTCGTCGAAACCATCGAAGATGCATTGGGCCGCAAGGCCACGCGCAACATGATGGAGATGCAGAAGGGCGACGTGCCCGCGACCTGGGCGGATGCGGGCCTGTTGCAGGATTTGACGGGCTACAAGCCGCAGACCGACCTACGCGACGGGATCGCCCGGTTCGTCGAATGGTATCGCGGCTACTACGGCGTCTGACCGGCGCTCACGCCACCCCGACAAACCTCAGTCGCCGTCGAACTCGCACAGGGTGTGCACGTCCATCCCCATGTCTTCCAGCCGCTTGCGTCCGCCCAGGTCCGGCAGGTCGATCACGAAGGCGCATCCCACGATCTCGCCGCCCAACCGTTCGATCAGCTTGATCCCCGCCGCCGCGGTGCCCCCGGTGGCCAGCAGGTCATCGACCACGAGGACCCGCTCACCCGGCTGGATCGCGTCATCGTGGATTTCGACAACCGCTTCGCCGTATTCCAATGCGTATTCCTCGGAAATCACCGCGCCGGGCAGCTTGCCCTTCTTTCGGATCGGCACGAAGCCGAGCGACAATTGATGCGCGATCGCACCGCCCAGGATGAAACCCCGCGCCTCCAGCCCCACGACCTTGTCGATCTGCTCGCCGGCATAAGGATGCAGCATCTGGTCGATCGCCATGCGAAATCCGCGCGGATCGGCAAAAAGCGTGGTCACGTCGCGGAACATGATCCCTTCCTTGGGGAAATCGACAATCGTGCGGATGTAATCCTTGACGGTGCGGATCTTGGGCATGGCGCGGCCTTTCGAATGCGTCCTTCGGATGGGGTGTCTTGCGGATATCGCTAGGGCGTTCAAGCCCGTTATCGCCCGCGCAGCCCGTTCTTGAGGCGGATGCGGGCCGCGTTCAGCCGGCTTTTCAACCGGCGGGCCGCAATGTCCCACGGGCTGACGCCAAAGGGCGCGGCGCCAAGATTGCGCGACACCTTGGTCAAAAGCGCCTTGCGCCGCGCGAAAAAGGCGTCGTCGGGCAGGTCGAGCGGCCCTTCGGGCTTGCGCAGGTGGACATAGAATTCCACGCCTCTCGTGCGGCTGATTTCCGCGATCTCGAGGTTGATGAGCCCGAGTTTCTGCAAATCGGTCAGCAGCAGTTCCAGGCTTTCCGGGAAGAACAGGTTGCAATGCGCGTCCCGGTAGTCGCCGGGGTCCGCCTTGCGGGCCTTGTATTCCTGATAGGCTTTGACAAGGTTCTTCTTCGGCTCGAAACCGGCGGGGTCGTCGGCGTCGATGTCGCAGCCGGGTTCCGCCTTGCCGTTCCGTATGAACATCGCCTTGTTGATCTTGCCGTCGAAAACGGTCTCCGGGCTGGGTTGGCGGCGGTCCTCGTGATAGGCCGCCAGCCAGTCGGCAAGCCGGCTTGGAAACCGGAAATGATCGAAGCTCGACCGGCAATCGGGTACCGCCATGCTGAGGATGCCGCCGGGCTTCAGCGCGTCATGCACCCCTTGCAGGAACAGGATCGGGTTGGGCAGGTGCTCGAAATTGTGCGATGAAACGATGTAATCGATCTGGCCGCTCAACCCAGCCTTGGTGATCACCTCGCCGATCCGCGAGGCATCGCCCACCAGATCGACCTCCTCGATCTCCTCGATCCGCTCGTCGGGGATCAGCGAGTCGTTCTTGGCCCCTTCCCGCAATGTCTCGGTATCGAACACGTCCATGATGAGGATGTCGCGGCCGCTCCGCTTGGGAACCGCCGGGTTGAAGTAGGGCGCAACCTCGATCCCTTTTCCGTCGAGATTCGCAAATTTCAGGATCTTGTCGACACGTGACACTGGTCCGCTCCGTCAGGTTTGGTGGTGCGCGGGCGGCGCCGCGCCCCGCGAGAATTTTCACACCTGTATCGCGTAACGCGTGTCCACACCAGTCGAGTTATGGCCGGCCGGTCTTGTGTCACAGCACCCGTCCCGCCACCGCGCGCAGCTTTTCGACCAGCGCGGGGTCGCGCTTGTCCGGCGCGGTCAGGATCGCGTGGTCGAGCGCCCGGTCGCAGCCATGCGGACAGGCCGCCCGATCAGCCCCCAACAGGCGCGGCAGGCGGCGCAGCATGTCGCGCGCCTTGTCGGCATTGCCCATCAGCGTGGCGATGATCTGCTCCACATCGACCTCGCCGTGATCGGGGTGCCAGCTGTCATAGTCGGTAATCATCGCGACCGAGGCATAGCAAAGCTCCGCCTCGCGCGCGAGCTTGGCCTCGGGCATGTTCGTCATCCCGATCACGTCGCAGCCCCACGCCTCGCGATACATCCTGGATTCCGCCAGCGTGCTGAACTGTGGCCCCTCCATCGCCAGATACGTGCCGCCCTCGTGCAGCGGGATGCCGGCGTCGCGCGCCGCCTCGGCACATGCCGCGCCCAGCCGTGGGCAGGTGGGATGCGCCACGCTGACATGGCCGACACAGCCAGCGCCGAAAAAGCTGTTCGCGCGGGTGAAGGTGCGGTCGATGAACTGGTCCACGATCACGAAATCGCCCGGCGCCATGTCCTCGCGGAACGAGCCGCAGGCGCTGACACTGATGATGTCGGTGACGCCAAGACGCTTGAGCGCGTCGATATTGGCGCGATAGGGCACGGTGCCGGGCGAATGGACATGCCCGCGCCCATGCCGGGGCAGGAACGCCATCGCGACCCCGTCCAGCGTGCCGGTCAGGATCTCGTCCGACGGGGCGCCCCACGGGCTGTCCACGGCGGTCCATTCCGCATCCTTGAGCCCGTCGATCTCGTAGAGCCCCGATCCGCCGATCACTCCGATCATCGTTTGCGCCATGATGTCACCTCGTTCCTGCGATTTTGCATTCCGGTTTAGGCGACCCGGCAGGCGATGCAAACGCGAAAAACCGGTTGCGGGCCGGTCAGCTGCCGCAAATGCCCTGCAAGCGCAGCCAATCAGCATCACTGAGCACCGGCTCGGGCGCGGCGTTGGCGAAGGGATCGGCCTCGATCAGGCCCAGGGTCGTCTCGCCGGAAATGTCCAGCGCATAGGCATAGGGTGTCGATCTCACGCCGAGGCGCCGGAACCCGTGCAATAGCGCGTCGGTGTCCAGACCGGGTCTTGGTGCCGTCAGAAGGTGCTGCGCGTAGGCGTCCAGCGTGGCCGGTTCAAGCGCGCCGGTGGTCAGCAGCCGCAGCGTGGCCCACAGCCCGGCATGATCCAGAAGTCGAGCGAATGGATCGCTGGCCTCGGCGCGCAGGCGTTCGGCCACGATATATCCGGCGACCACGTCGGGTTCCTCGAAATCCTCGACCAGATCGCGGTTGATGAGGATCGTGCCGCCCGGCAGTCTTACGGTGGTCTGCACCCCGCCGCGCACGACTTCCAGCCGCCCGGGCCGGTCCTTAGCGGGCAGGCGACGGGCCAGCTGCGTCAGCGCGGCGCGCCCCTCGGGGGTGTGGCACACCGGGCCGGTCATGCGCTGCAGCCTGTCCAGCAGGGCCTTGCCGATCTCGACCCGTTTGACATCCGGGACAACCCCAACCGCGTGATCGCGCGCGGCCCCCGGCAGCCAAAACACCGCCAGCGCCGCAACCGCGAGGAACGAGGCCACCAGCATCACCAGCCGCAGCCGGCCGGGATGCGGGCGGCGGCGCTCCACCGCCGCGCGCAGTTTCTCGATCGCGGCGATCATGTCGGGTTCGGTGTCGGGCAGTTCCAGCGTTTCACCGGGATCGCCATCGGGATGGTAGATCGCGGGCCGTTTGCCGGGGTTGGCCCGTTGGATGGCGGCCAGCGACCAGTGCGCCAGCGGGTTTTCCCGGAAATCGCTGATCACCAGGGTGGCGTCGCCGATCGAAACGATCACGTCGCTGCGCTGGTCGTCCGGGGATGCACGCCACAGGCCCGAAGCCTCGAGCCTCTGGTATTCGCGAAGGGCTGTCATTCTGTTCCGGCGGGCCTGCTCTGCCTCTGACGCGGGGACGATAGCACGGGCTCACACACCCCGTCCATCGCCAAGCCCGGCAGCCGCGTCAGGCGTCCCTCGCGATCCGTCGCAGCTCGAATTTCTGGATCTTGCCGGTCGAGGTCTTGGGCAATTCCTGGAACACGACCTTCTTGGGGGTCTTGAACCCGGCCAGACGGTTGCGGGCGAAGGCGATCAGCTCGTCTTCGCTGGTCTCTGCGCCGTCCTTCACCTCGATGAAGGCGCAGGGCACTTCGCCCCATTTCTCGTCGGGCTTGGCGACCACCGCGCACAGCAGGACCGCGGGGTGCATCATCAGCACGCCCTCCACCTCGACCGAGCTGATATTCTCGCCGCCCGAGATGATGATGTCCTTGGCGCGGTCGGCGATCTGCAGATAGCCGTCGGGATGCTGGATGGCTATATCCCCCGAATGGAAATATCCGCCCCGGAACGCTTCTTGTGTGGCCTTGGGGTTCTTCAGATAGCCCTTCATCACCGCGTTGCCGCGGATCATGATCTCGCCTTGGCTGGCCCCGTCCATCGGGATCTGCTGCATGGTTTCGGGGTCCATGGCGGTGATGTCCTCCATCATGGGCATCAACACCCCGGTGCGCGCCTTGATCGCGTACCGCGCGTCATCCTCCAGCCCGTCCCAACGGCTCTGCCACATGCACTCGGTCACATGGCCATAGGTTTCGGTCAGGCCATAGACCTGCGTGACCTGGAACCCCAGCGGCTCGATCGCGCGCAGTGTCGCGGCAGGGGGCGGTGCACCGGCGGTAAACACCTCGACCACGTGATCGAAGGGGCGCCGCTCGTCGTCGCGGGCATTGACGATGGTGTTGAGCAC
>JAASSQ010000145.1 GCA_021767845.1 Roseovarius sp.
GAGATGAAGAACCGCCACGCCATCCTGCCGATGCTGCCCAATGGCGGGCAACTCATCCAGGTCGAAAGCTATTCCGAGTATCAGACCCGGCTCAACATTCCGCAAAAGGGTCCGTTGCCGGTTTCGACCCGCGTGTTCACCAGCCCGCGTTTCGTCGAACAGATCAAATGCCCAAGCTGCACCGCCGGCGTCTGACGCCCGCGCCGCGCCCCCGTCTTTTCGCGCCCTGAGGCACCGGTTTCGCCCGGCGGTCACGCCGGGCAGCATGCGCCTGCCCCCAAGGCGGGCGCTGCCCTCATCCGCGCCCGCCCCCGGCCATCCGCTCGGCCAGGATATCGGCCATCGCCCGCGCCTGCGCGCCGGGGGTGACGCCCCCCACGCCCACGCGCCCCGCCATCCGCCACCACAGGCCCGGCTCCCAGCGGCACGCGCCGGCCTGCGCGTTCTCGCGCAGGCGGATGGTGAACCCGTTGGAGGGCTTGATCGCAAAGGCCCCGCGCTCCAGCGCCTCGATATCGGCAATCTCCACCAGCACTTCGCCGGTGCTGCTGCGCAGCGCGGTGTCGGTCAGTTCCAGGTGATGCAGCGTGGCCTTCCACATCCGGTTGCTCAGCCAGAGCGCCGCAAAGCCCAGCGCCAGCAGCAAAACCGTCCAGATCGCCGCCCCCGGCGGCTCGAACAGCGCCACGTAGACCGCCACCGCCCCCAGCGTCAGCACCGTGCCCACACCGATCACCCGCCGCACGGGCGAGGCATGCAGCATTGCCAGAACCTCTTGTGACATGGGCACACCTCCTTCTTGCCAGCCCAGCCCATAGCCCGAATGCGCGGCCAAGGCGAGGGGCATCGGCGCCGCGCGCGCACCTGCTCCGTGGCGCACAGCCGCCGTTCATCTCCCCACAGCCGCCGCCATTGCAGAGGCCGCGCCGGGCGATATCTCATGTTCACAAGCGCAACAGGACGCCAGGAGGCCACGCCGATGTCCATCCGCCCCACGATCGAAACCCGCCACGCCCAGCCCACGTTGGAGGGGGCGGGCGTCCACCTGCACCGCGCCTTCGGCTTCCACGACCCGTCCGAGCTCGACCCGTTCCTGCTGTTCGACGATTTCCGCAACGACGATCCGGCGAAATACGAACGCGGCTTTCCGTGGCATCCCCATCGCGGGATCGAGACCATCACCTATGTCCTCGCCGGCGAGGTCGATCACGGCGACAGCCTGGGCAATACCGGCACGCTGGGGGCGGGCGACGTGCAATGGATGACCGCCGGATCGGGCATCCTGCACCAGGAAATGCCGCGCGGCACCGCCACGGGGCAGATGCACGGCTTCCAGCTCTGGGCCAACCTGCCCTCCGCGCTCAAGATGACCGCGCCGCGCTACCAGGACGTGAAATCCGCGGACATCCCCGAGGTGATCGACGATGACGGCACCAGCGTGCGCGTGATCGTGGGCGAGTTCTGGGGCCGCACCGGTCCGGTGGACGGCATCGCCGCCGATCCGCAGTATCTCGACATCTCGGTGCCGCCGGGGGTGAAAAAGACCTTCAAGGTCGATACCTACCGCCGCGCCTTCGCCTATGTCTTCGCGGGCGCCGGCGCCTTTGCCGATGCCAGCCGGCCGACCGGCGTTCTTCTGGAAAAGGAGGTCATGGGCCAGGAGGTCAATATCCGCGACCTGTCCGGCGACCGGACGCTGATCCGCTTCGGCACGGGCGACGAGGTGACGGTGCAGGCCGGGGAAGAGGGCGTGCGCTTCCTGCTCATTTCGGGCGCGCCGATCCAGGAACCCGTCGCGTGGCATGGGCCCATCGTGATGAACACCCAGAACGAACTGCGCCGGGCGATGACCGAGCTGCGCAACGGCACCTTCATCAAGCCCGCGCACTGACCGGGCGGGCGGGAGTTCGCGTTGCACATGACAGACCGGCCGGGGGCTCTGCCCCCGGACCCCCGAGGTATTTATGGCCAGATGAAGGGGCAGGTGCACCGCACGCCCTGTTAACCCCGCCCGGCATCGGTGCCGCGCACCGACGCGATACCGACGTGATACCGACGTCATACCGACCCGGCCTCTTCCAATGATTCCGAGGCGTTAACCCGATTCGCTCATGCCGGGTGTTGCGGCGGCGATGTGGCCACCGCACGGTGCACCATGTCCCAGTAGATTTCCTCAACCTCCGGCAGGCTCAGCCGCCCGCCCTCGCGGAACCAGGTGTTCACCCCGGTCAGCATCGCGATCACCGCCATCGCCGCGATCTTGGGCTCGGCCACGTCGAAGACCCCGGCCTCGACCCCGCGCCGCAGGATCGCTTCCAGCCGGTCCTCGTAGGATCGCCTAAGCCCTTCTATCACCTCGAAATTTTCCGGCGTGAGGTTGCGCAGCTCCATGTAGGAGATGAACACGGCGTCCGGCCGGTCGTGGTGGAACCGGATGTGGAACCGGGCAAACTGCTCCAGCTCCGCCAGCGGCGCGCCCGCGTCCGGCTGCGCTGCGTGGGCCGCCAGCAGGTCGTCCATATGGCCTTTCAGCAGGTCGAAGAGCAGGCTTTGCTTGTCGGGCGTGTAGTTATAGAGCGCCCCGGCCTGCACCCCGACCTCGCGAGCGATTTGTCTCATGGAAACAGCGGCATAGCCATGCCTGGCAAACAGCCGCAGCGCCGTGTCCCGCACCCGCGGGCCGGTGATGTCGGAATGCGATCCCTGGGTTCTGGCCATGCCGTCAGGATTATCTGAACGCCCGTTCAGATCAAAGCCCCGCTTGTCCTCGGACCGCAAAAAGTGGCATGAGAGAAACAATCCCTGTTGCGAGGCTTTCCGCCCATGCGCCCCGACCGCCTTGTTTTACTGGCCATTCTCGCCCTGACGGTGGCAGCCTGCACGCGCTTTCCCGAGTTCGACGATCCCGGCCTCGACGCCGCCCGCGCCGCCCCCTACCCCACCCTGGGCCCGGTCGAGGCCCTGACCGCCACCGTTCCGCCCGAGGACATCAAGCCCGATGACGCCGAGGAGATCGCGGACCGCGTCAAGCGCCTGCAGGACCGCGCCGACAGCCTGCGCGGCACCGGTATCGACCCCGAGACGCGGGCACGGATGCAACGCGGCGTCCAGCCGCCCGCCTCCCCCTGAAAACCCGCGTTGCAAGGGGCTCGCGAACCCGCTACATCGCCCTCCATACCTGCCCGACAGCGACGAACGGAGACCGACATGACCGAACCCCTGCGCCTTGGAATCGCCGGATTGGGCACCGTCGGCACCGGAGTCGTAAAGATCGTCCGCCAGAAGGCCAACCTGCTGGCGGCGCGCGCCGGGCGGCCCGTCGTTATCTCGGCCATCTCGGCCCGGACCCGCGACAAGGATCGCGGCGTCAGCCTTTCGGATTACGCGTGGGAGGATGATCCCGTGGCGCTGGCCACGCGGGATGACGTGGATCTTTTCATCGAACTGATGGGCGGCAGCGACGGCCCCGCCAAGGCCGCGACCGAGGCCGCCATCGCCGCCGGCAAGGACGTGGTGACCGCCAACAAGGCGATGCTGGCCCATCACGGCCAAGCCCTTGCCGCGGCTGCGGAATCCGCGGGCCGCGTCCTGCGCTACGAGGCCGCGGTCGCCGGAGGAATCCCGGTCATCAAGGCTCTGACCGAGGGGCTGGCCGGCAACGACATCACCCGCGTGATGGGCGTGATGAACGGCACCTGCAACTACATCCTGACCCGGATGCAATCGGCCGGCCTGCCCTATGACGAGGTCTTCGAGGAAGCCAATCAGCTTGGCTATCTCGAGGCCGACCCCACGCTCGACGTGGGCGGCATCGACGCGGGTCACAAGCTGGCGCTGCTGGCCTCGATCGCCTTCGGAACACAGGTCGATTTCGACTCGGTCGAGCTTGAAGGCATCGAGAAGGTGACCATCGCCGACATCCGCCATGCCGCCGACATGGGCTACCGCATCAAGCTTCTGGGCGTCGCCCAGATGACCGGGCGCGGGCTGGAACAGCGCATGTCGCCCTGCCTCGTGCCCGCCGACAGCCCGCTGGGCCAGCTCGAGGGCGGCACCAACATGGTCGTGCTGGAAGGCGACATGGTCGAACAGATCGTGCTGCGCGGCCCCGGCGCCGGCGAAGGCCCGACCGCCAGCGCGGTGATGGGCGACGTGATGGACATCGCCCGCGGCTGCCGGCTGTCCACCTTCGGCGCGCCCGCCGCCGGCCTGCAGCAGGCCAGGCCCGCCCGCGCCGCGACGCCCGCGCCGTTCTACCTGCGCATGTCGCTCGATGACAAACCCGGCGCGCTGGCCAAGGTCGCCGCCGTCCTGGGCGAGGCAGGCATCTCGATCGACCGGATGCGCCAGTATCGCCACGACGACACCATCGCCCCCGTCCTGATCGTGACCCACAAGACCACGCGCAACGCCCTCGACGGGGCGCTCGACGCGATGTCCCGGCTCGATGTCATGGGCGAGACGCCCGTCGCGCTGAGAATCGAAACCGTCTGATCCCCGGCGCCCCGGCCACTTGTGCGACGGGGGCGCGCCCGCTAAGGATTTCGGGGTTCGAACACAACAAGGATGAGCCATGACCGCCGCCGATTTCAATGACCGTATGCTGTCCCTGGGCCTCGCCCGCGTGTCCGAGGCCGCGGCCCTGGCCTGCGCCGACCTGATCGGGCGCGGCGACGAGAAAGCCGCCGACCAGGCGGCCGTGAACGCCATGCGCGACCAGCTCAACATGCTCAGCATCAAGGGCGTCGTGGTCATCGGCGAGGGCGAACGCGACGAGGCGCCGATGCTGTTCATCGGCGAAGAGGTCGGCACCGGCGACGGCCCCGGCGTGGACATCGCGCTCGACCCGCTGGAAGGCACCACGCTCACCGCCAAGGCCATGCCGAACGCGCTGACCGTGATCGCCATGGCCCCGCGCGGCACGCTGCTGCACGCGCCCGATGTCTACATGGACAAGCTGGCGATCGGGCCGGGCTATCCCAAGGACGTGGTCTCGCTCGATATGTCGCCGCGCGAACGGGTCGAGGCGCTGGCCGCGGCCAAGGGCTGCAAGCCCTCGGAAATCACCGTCTGCATCCTCGAACGCCCGCGCCACCAGGACATGATCGCCGATGTGCGCGCCACCGGCGCCGCGATCCACATGATCTCGGATGGCGACGTGGCCGGGGTGATGCACTGCGCCGAACCCGACCTGACCGGGATCGACATGTACATGGGCGCCGGCGGCGCCCCCGAAGGCGTGCTGGCCGCAAGCGCGCTGAAATGCATGGGCGGGCAGATGTGGGGCCGGCTGCTGTTCCGCAACGACGACGAGAAGGGCCGCGCCGCCAAGGCCGGGATCACCGACCTGGACCGCGTCTATGCGCGCGACGAGATGGTGACAGCCGATGTCATCATCGCCGCCACCGGCGTGACCAACGGCTCGGTCGTCTCGGGCATCAAGCGCCGCCCCGGCTATGTCGAGACCGAAACCGTGCTCATGCGCTCCAAGACCGGCTCGTTGCGGCGCATGATCTACCGCACCCCCACCCGCTGATCCGGCGGGCGGGGTGGACGCCTATCTCGGGATAGACTGCTCTCTGACCGGGCGGCGGTGGGTCGGCCCCGGCGCCGAGGTCGAACGCCTGGCCGAGGCGATGGCGCAAGCCACCGCCCTGCCCCGCCCGCTCTGCCAGACGCTCGCCCGGCTGGGCGTGCCCGAGGCCGAGGCCGAGTCCTACCTGTCCCCCGCCCTGCGCGACCTGCTGCCCGACCCCCGCAGCCTGCGCGACATGGAAGCCGCCGCCACCCGGTTCCTGCACGCCGTGCAGGGCCGGCAGCGCATCGCGATCTTTGCCGATTACGACGTGGATGGCGGCGCCTCGGCGGCGCTGCTGATCGACTGGCTGCGCCAGATGGGCCGGGAGGCTACGCTCTACATCCCCGACCGCATCGACGAGGGCTATGGCCCGAACGAACCCGCGATGGCCGATCTGGCCGCGCGCCATGACCTGATCGTCTGCGTCGATTGCGGCACGCTCAGCCATGACGCGATCGCCGCCGCGCAAGGCGCGGATGTCATTATCCTGGATCATCACCTGGGCGGCGAAACCCTGCCCGAGGCGCTGGCCGTGGTGAACCCCAACCGGCAGGACGAACCGGGCGAGCTCGCGCATCTCTGCGCTGCGGCCGTGGTGTTCCTGATGCTGGTCGAAGCCGGGCGCCAACTGCGCGAGGCGGGCCGCAAGGGCCCCGATCTGATGGCGATGCTGGATCTGGTGGCGCTGGCCACGGTGGCCGATGTCGCGCCGCTGAAGGGCGTGAATCGGGCGTTCGTGCGGCAGGGGCTGAAGATCATGGCGCTCAGGGACCGTCCGGGCCTTGTCGCGCTCGGCGACGTGGCACGCCTCGACACCGCGCCGTCGGCCTATCATCTGGGCTTCGTGCTGGGCCCGCGTGTGAATGCCGGCGGGCGCATCGGCAAGGCCGATCTGGGCGCGCGGCTGCTGGCCACGCGCGATCCCGCTGAGGCGCGCAGCCTGGCCGAACGGCTCGACCAGTTGAACAGCGAACGCCGCGAGGTCGAAGCCGCCGTGCGCGCCGCAGCCCTGGACCAGGCCGAGGTGCGGGGGCTCGATGCCCCGCTGGTCTGGGCGGCAGGGGAAGGCTGGCATCCGGGCGTCGTGGGCATCGTGGCCTCGCGCCTCAAGGAACTGACCAACCGCCCCGCCATCGTCATCGGGCTCGACGGCGACGAGGGCAAGGGCTCGGGCCGCTCGGTCTCGGGCGTCGATCTGGGTGCCTCGATCCAGCGGGTCGCGGCCGAGGGGCTGCTGCTCAAGGGCGGCGGGCACAAGATGGCCGCGGGCCTGACCGTGGCGCGCGACCGGATCGATGCGGCGATGGAGCGGCTGTCGGACCTCTTGGCGCGGCAGGGGGCGGGCATGGCCGGGCCCGCCGATCTTCGGCTAGACGGGCTGCTCATGCCCGGCGCGGCCACGGTCGAACTGGTCGAGCGGGTGGAGGCCGCCGGCCCCTTCGGCGCCGGTGCGCCGGGCCCGCGCTACGTGTTTCCCGACATGCAGATCGGCTTCGCCAAAAGGGTGGGCGAATCGCATCTCAAGCTGCGGTTCGGCGACGGAATGTCCGGCCAGATCGACGCCATCGCCTTCGGCGCGTTCGACGGGCCGCTCGGCCCCGCGCTCGAATCGCATGGCGGGGCGCGGTTCCACCTCGCCGGGCGGCTCGACATAAACAGTTGGGGCGGCCGCCAGACGGTGCAATTGCGCCTCGAGGACGCGGCGCCATCCGCGCAAAGCTGACCGCACCCGCCTGC
>JAASSQ010000146.1 GCA_021767845.1 Roseovarius sp.
CAGGCGCCGGTGCAGCCGGGCGAGAGTTTCCGGTATCGCTTTGCGCTGAACGATGCGGGGACGTTCTGGTATCACCCGCACGCCCATTCGGTCGAGCAGATCGGCCGCGGGCTGGCCGGGGTGCTGGTGGTGGACGAGCCCGAAAGCGCGCGCCCGGAGGTGGAGGCCGACGAGGTGCTGGTTCTGGATGACTGGCGCATGGCCTCGGACGCGGTGATCCGGCCTGATTTCGGCGCGTGGCACGATATGTCCCATGCCGGGCGGCTGGGCAATTACGTGACGGTGAACGGCCAGCCGGAGGTGCGGTTTGCGGCGGCGCGGGGCGCGCGGCTGCGGCTCAGGCTGGTCAATGCGGCGACGGCGCGGGTGTTCACGCTGCGGTTCCGGGGGCTGCGGGTCTGGGTTGCGGCGCTGGACGCGATGCCGCTGGAGGCGCCGCTTGCGACCGAGGAGGTGGTGATCGCCCCGGCGCAGCGGGTCGATCTGCTGGTCGACGTGGTGGCCGGTGCCGGTGAGGAGGCGCTGATCGCCTCGGTCGAGCGGGACGGAACCTATGCGCTGGGCGGGATCGACGTGATAGGCCCGGGGGGTGCGCCGCGCGCGGCGCCCGCGCCGCTGCCGCCCAACGCGATGCCGGCGCTGGATCTGGCGGCGGCGCGCGCGGTGCCCCTGGTGATGGAGGGCGGCGCGATGCGCGGCCTGCCCGAGGGCGCGGTCTGGAAAGGCGCGCGGCGCGACATGCGCGCGCTGGCCGAGGCGGGGCAGTTCTGGGCCTTCAACGGGGTGGTCGGCATGACCGAGGCGCCGCTGCTGGAGGCGTTCCAGGGCGAAACGGTGCGCATCCCGATCACCAACCGCACCGCCTTCAGCCATGCCATGCATCTGCACGGGATGCATTTCCGCGAATTGCGCCCCGATGGCGGTCTGGGGTCGTGGCGCGACACGCTGCTGGTGCGCGCGGGCGAAAGCCGGGAGATCGTGTTCAACGCCCACAACCCCGGCGACTGGATGTTCCATTGTCATATGCCCAGTCACCAGATGTCTGGCATGATGAACTGGATACGGGTGAGTTGAGCGCGCCGCCGCGCCGTTTTTCGCCCGGAAAACGGGCCGGAATTTCGGGAAATTCCGGGGCTGTTGGCGGGGTGCCTGCCTTTTGAGCGGGGCGCCCGCGGGGCGCATTCGGGAGGGCCGCGCCGGGTTGTATCCGGGCGCGCGCCCGCACATAGTTGGGGAAAGATCCGAGACCAAGCACATGGCCGCAGGCAGAGACGACAAGAAGATCACCAGCCTCATGGGCGAGAGCGAGAACTATGCGCGGGTGCGCACAACCGCGCTGGTCATCATCGCCTTTGCCGTCGTGCTGTTCCTGCTGGTGCAGGCGCGGTTCATGCTGATCTCGCTGGCGGTGGCGATCATTTTGTTCGCGCTGACCTCGGACGTGATCCGCCTTATCGCGCGGCAGCGGATCGGCCGGTTCGGGATTCCCAACTGGCTGGCCTCGATCGTGGCGCTGGTGCTGATCTCGACCGCGCTTCTGCTGTTGTCCTCGATCCTGCTGGCGCAGCTCAACACCGTGCTGATGACCACGATCTCGTATGCCGAGCGCGCGCCCTCGGCCGTGGCCTCGTTGTTCCGCTGGATGGGCGAGGACGTGGAACGCGCGGTTCTGAACTCGCTCAGTTCGGTCGAGATCTCGGGCTACGTGCGCACCGTGGCCGGGCAGGCGGGCAGCCTGATGCAGGGCACGGTGCTGGTGATCCTGTTCGTGGGGTTCCTCTTTGCCGAACGCATCTGGTTCGACACCAAGATGACCAATTTCTTCGAGGACGAGGCGCAGGCCGCGCGGGCCACCAAGATCATTACCTCGATCATTCACCGCGTGAACTATTACCTGCTGGTCAAGACCGTGGTGAGCCTGATCACCGGCGCGATGATCTACGCGGTGGCGCGGTTCTTCGACATCGAACTGGCGCTGGCGCTGGGCATCCTGACCTTCATCCTGAACTACATCCCCAATATCGGCTCGATCGTGGCCACGGGGATGGTGGCGCTGGTGGGCTATGTCGAGACAGGCGAGGCACAGACCACGGCGTTGCTGTTCCTGATCACCGGCGCGATCCAGTTCGTCAACGGCAACGTGATCGACCCGTGGATGATGGGGCGCGCGCTGCGGCTGTCGTCCTTCGGAATCATCATCAGCCTTGCCTTCTGGGGCGCGGTCTGGGGCATTCCGGGGATGTTCCTGTCGGTGCCGATCATGGTGATGCTGATGGTGGTCTGCTCGCACGTGCCCGAGTTGCGCAAGGTCGCGGTGCTGCTGTCGCGCGAGGGGCTGCCCGAGGACGAGCGCGAGTTGGACCGGCTGAGCGAGGAGATCGAGAGCCGCAAGGCGTCGTGAGCGCCGGGCGGGGCGGTCTGCCCGGTCTGATCTTTGCGGCGGTGCCCCCATGAGCCGGAAGGGCGTGATCGGCGGTCAAAGCGGGACCAGCCCCCGGTATCTGCAGCCCGATCTGACCGACGCCGGATCAGGGCGAGCGGCCGGGTGTCAGGGCCGGCACATGCCCTTGATCGTGGCGGCGTGGATGTAATCGGCCGCGAGCACGTCGGCGGCGAGGTCGCGCGCGGTGTCCAGAAGCGCCTCGGGCGCGACAATGCGGTCGTAGAGGCCCCAGGCGAGCGCCTCGTCATGGTCGATCTTCTGCCCGCCCATCAGGATCATCTTGGCCCGCGCCGGCCCCACCAGCGCGATCAGGCGCTTGGGGTCGGAGGGTTGCGGCAAAAAGCCCAGCTTCATCACCGGGTAGAAGGCGCGCGCGCCGGGCACCGCGATCCGCAGGTCGCAGGCCAGCACCATGCCCATCGCACCGCCCGCCACGGTGCCGTTCAGCGCCGCGATGGACAGGCCCGGAAACCCCGCGATCGCCGCGCTGAGCCGTTCCCACACCGCCGAGGTGGCCAGCCCTGCGCGGGCCGCCTCGAGATCGGCACCCGCGGAGAACACCGGGCCTGCGCCGGTCAGGACCAGCACCCGCGCCTCTTCCTGCGCGGCCTCGGCGATGCGGGCCAGTTCGAGCAGCATCTCCTCGGTCAGGGAATTGGCCTTGTCCGTGCGGTCGATCGTGGCGACCCAGGTCTTGCCGTCCTTGTCGAGCCGGATCATGCCACGCCCACCATTTTGCGAATCTCGGGGTCGCGCAGCGAGATGTCCTGCCCCAGCCACGGGTCGGCCCGCGGACCGCACATCCAGACAAGCGCCTGTGCGGGCCATTCGGGCGGGATGTGATCGGACCAGTCCAGCTCGCTCACCGGGTTCACGCCGCTGGCCTTGATCTCGCGCTGCATCCGGGTGGCCACGGTGCCGGGCGACAGGCCCAGCACGCGCAGCCCGTGCTGCGCGCCCTCGGCATGGGCGCAGCGGGTCAGCATCAGGGCGCCCGCCTTGGAGGCGCAATAGTGGCTCCAGCCCTCCAGCGGGTTGGTCGCGGCGCCGGAGCTGACCGTGATGATCGTGCCGCCGCCCTTCTGCTGCATCACCGGCATCGCGGCGCGCATCCCGTGAAAGACGCCCTTGAGGTTGATGTCGATCGCCTTGCCCCAGCCGTCGGGGTCGGCCTCGGAGAGGTGCGAGATCGGGTCGATCACCCCGGCGTTGCCGATCAGGATGTCAAGCGTTCCGAAGGTCTTGAGGCAGGCCTCGACCGCGGCCTCGACCTCCCAGTAGCGGCTGACATCGCAGGGGATCGCGATGGCGTTCTCGCCGATCTCGCCGGCCAGTTCGGCGATGGCGTCGGCGTTGCGCGCGGTCAGCGCCACGTTGGCGCCCGCCTGTGCGAAGGCGCGTGCCGCCGCCGCCCCGATCCCGCGGCTGGCGCCGGTGATCAGCGCGGTTTTGCCCGTCAGGTCCATGATGTGCCCTCCCCGTGATGCCGTCGCGGCCTTTGGTAACGCCCCCTTTCCGCCGGGTCCAGCCAGAACAACCCTTGACCCTGCCAGCGCGAGCACGGAAGCTGACCGCGAGTTTTTCCAGGAAAGGGGATCGGCATGACATTCCGCAGACGACTGGCCGCATCGGCGGCCGCCTTGTCCATTTCGATGACCGGCTCGGCCGTCTTTGCCGATGTGACGCCCCGGCAGGTCTGGGAGGACTGGCAGGGCTATTTCGAGGGCCTGGGATACGCGGTCGAGGCGCAGGAGGCCGCGGCGGGAGGCGATCTGACCGTGACCGACATGGTGATGACGATGGATCTGCCCGAGGGCGAGGGCAGCGCCACCGTCACGCTGGACGAGGTGATGTTCCGCGACAATGGCGACGGCACCGTCGGCGTGGTTTTTCCGGCGGTGATGCCGATGCAGATCACCGGCCGCGACGACGAGGGGCAGGAGGTCGAATCGACCGTCGAGGTCACCAGCGACGGGCTGGTGATGACGGTGTCGGGCGCGCCCGAGGACATGACTTATACCTATGCCGCCGCCGAACTGGGCGTGGCGCTGGCCGGTCTGGTGGCCGATGGCGAGCCGGTCGAGATCGGCGCGGCCAGCGTGACCATGGCCAATCTGGCCGGCAGCAGCCGGATGGCGCTGGGCGATCTGCGCGACACGACGCAGGACATGACCGCCGGCCCGGTGACCTATGCGCTGGATTTCGTGGACCCCGAGACCGGCGCCACGATGGTCGCCAATGGCGGCTATGACAGCGTCGCGTTCAAGGGCGAGGGCGCGATCCCGCGCGCCGACGCGGGCGCCGACATGGCCGCGATGCTGGAGGCGGGCTTTGCCATGGACGGCGCGTTCACCTTTGCCGGCGGGGCGAGCGAGTTCTCGTTCAACGAGGGGGACGACACTTTCGAGGGTCGCACGCAGTCGCGCGGCGGGCGTCTGGATGTCTCGGTCAGCGAGGGGGCGCTTGGCTATGCCGGGACGGCCGAGGGCATGACCATGGAGATGCAGGGCAGCGAGTTGCCCTTCCCGGTGGAACTGGGCATGGAGGAGCTGGGCTTCAGCTTTACTGCGCCCGTCTCGGAAAGCGAGGAACCGCAGGATTTCGCGGCCGCCTTCACGCTGGCCGATTTCACCATGTCCGAGAAGATCTGGGCGATGTTCGATCCTGGCGGGCAATTGCCGCGTGATCCGGCCACCGTGTCCTTCGACCTGAGCGGCAAGGCGCGGATGCTGATGGACGTTCTGGATCCGCAGGAGGCCGAGGATCTGGCCGAGGGCGACGAGGTGCCTGCCGAGCTCGAGTCGCTCGATCTGAACGCGCTGACCGTGCGGCTGGCGGGGGCGGAGCTGACCGGGGAGGGGGCGTTCACCTTCGACAACGCCGATCTGGAGAGCTTTGGCGGGATGCCCGCGCCGGAAGGGGCGCTGAACCTGCGGCTGCAGGGGGGCAACGCGCTTCTGGACACGCTGGTGTCGATGGGGCTGGTGCCCGAGGATCAGGCCAGCGGGGCGCGCATGATGCTGGGGCTCTTCGCCCGGCCCGGCGAGGGCGAGGACGTGCTGCTGTCCACCATCGAGGTGAACGAGGAAGGCCACGTTCTGGCCAACGGGCAGCGCATCCAGTAACGGCGCAGCGATCACGTCAGAGGGCCGCGGCGGGATCCGTCGCGGCCTTTTTTCGTCCGATGGGTCACGCGCCGCGGCCCGGCGATGGTGCGGGTGGTCACATCTGGCGGACCGTCTGCCAGGCCCGCAGCCCCTTTTGCGGCGGCGCGCACTTGCAGGGGGGCGGGGCAGGGGCTACCTGTTGCGCGCATTCAGGAGACCGCCATGACCCAGCCTCTCGAACACTTGACCGACGCTTTGCTGACCGCCGCCCGCAAGGCCGGCGCCGAGGCCGCCGATGCGCTGGCCGTCGAGGGGCGGTCGATCACCGTGGACATGCGCGGCGGGGCGCTGGAACAGGCGGAACGGGCCGAGGGCGTGGATGTCGGGCTGCGGGTTCTGATGGGCCGGCGGCAGGCCTGTGTCTCGGCCTCGGACGCGCGGCCCGAGACATTGACCGCGCTGGCCGAACGCGCCGTGGCGATGGCCCGCGAGGCGCCCGAAGACCCGTGGGTCGGGCTGGCCGATCCCGACCAGTTGGCCGAAGGCTGGGACCTGGCGGCGCTGGAACTGGCCGACCCCGCGCCCGAACCGTCGCCCGAGATCCTGCAGGAGGACGCCCGCGCCGCCGAGGCCGCCGCGCTGGCCGTCCAGGGGGTGAGCCAGGTGCAATCGGCCAGCGCCGGGTATAGCTGGCGGGCCGTGCACATGGCCGCGACCAACGGTTTCGCGGGCGGCTATGAACGCACCGACCGCGATCTGTCCTGCGTGGCCATCGCCGGCGAGGGCGCGGGCATGGAGCGCGACCATGACGGCGACAGCCGGATTTTTCAGACCGACCTGCGCGACGCGCGCGCGATCGGCCGCACCGCCGGGGAACGGGCGGTGGCCGCGCTCAACCCGCGCAGGCCGCGCACCGGGGCGTACCCGGTGCTGTTCGACGAGCGCATCTCGTCGTCGCTGATCGGGCATCTGCTGATGGCGGCCAATGGCGCGGCGATTGCGCGGGGCTCGTCCTGGCTGCTCAACCGTTTGGGCGAACAGGTTCTGCCCGAGGGCCTGTCGCTGATCGAGGATCCGGGGCGCGCGCGGGCCATGGGCTCGCGCCCCTTCGATGCCGAGGGGCTGCCCACGCGGCGCCGGGCGCTGGTGGACAAGGGGCTGCTGACCGGCTGGACGCTGGACCTGGCCAATGCCCGCAAGCTGGACATGGCCCCCACCGGCAACGCCAAGCGCGGCACCTCGGCCCCGCCCAGCCCCGGCAACTGGAACATCGAGCTGACCCAGGGCGACAAGAGCCGCGACGACCTGATCGCCGAGATGGGCACCGGGCTGCTGGTGACCTCGATGATCGGATCGACGATCAACCCCAATACCGGCGATTATTCGCGCGGCGCCTCGGGCTTCTGGGTGGAGAATGGCGAGATCGTCTGCCCGGTGAACGAATGCACCATCGCCGGCAGCCTGCCCGACATGCTGCGGCGGATCACGCCGGCCAACGACGCGCGCCCGTGGCTCAGCCGCGTGGTGCCGTCGCTTCTGGTCGAGGGGCTGACGATTGCCGGCGAGTGACCTTGGCCTTCTGATCGACGCCGCCCGCGCGGCGGGCAAGCTGGCCATGCGCTTTGCGGGGCCGGCGGCGCTGCGCTGGGACAAGCCCGGCGGCGCGGGCCCGGTGACCGAGGCCGACATGGCGGTGAACGACCTGCTGGAAGAGCGGCTGCGCGCGGCCCGGCCC
>JAASSQ010000147.1 GCA_021767845.1 Roseovarius sp.
ACGATATCGGCCATCAGCGCCAGCCCCGCCAGCGCCAGCAGCCAGCCGCCCAGGGGTGTTTCGGGCGCGCGGGCCAGCCCCTCGACCGGGATGCGGGCGGGCCATGCGGTGGGCGCGAGCGCGGTGTCGGCGCGGGTGACGTTGAGCGCCAGCCGCCGGTCGGGGCCTTCGTAGAGGCCGGGGCGCAGATCGGGGCCGAGCGCGTCGGTGACCAGCCGCTCGCCCGCCACCCCCGGCAGGGTGCCCGCGTCCTGCAACTGCCCGAACCCGTCGAGCACCTGCACGGGCTGCCACGTGGTGCCTTCGAGTTCGGCCATGTCGGGCAGCGCCACCGCCGAGGACACGGCCAGCCGTTCGAGCATCTGCACGAACAACCCCGAGAGCGGCAGGCTGGACCATTCGGCATTGGCGGTGACGTGGAACAGCACCACCTGCCCCGACCCGACGCGCTTGCGGGTGACAAGCGGCGTGCCGTCGGACAGCTGCGCGATCACCCGGTCGGCCAGCGTGGGGTCGGGCTGGGCCATGACCTGCGCCGACACGGTCACGTCTTCGGGTACCGGCAGGCCGGTGAAAGGGCTTTCGTCTGGGAAGGGAGCCAGCGTCTTGGGCTCTCCCCAGCTCATCGCGCCGCCGACGGTCCGGCCGCCCGCGCGCAGGCGCACGGGCATCAGCGCGCTTTCACTGTCGCGCGACACGTCCGAGGCGGCCAGCCGCGGCCCGGCAAAGCGTAGCAGCAGCCCGCCGGTATCCATCCAGTCGAGCAGCGCCTCTTGCTCGGCGGCCGAGAGGGTCGCCACATCGGCCAGCACGATCACGTCCGGGTTGGCGGGCAGGATGTCCATCAATGCGCCGTCGAGGATGTCGGCGGACGGTTCCAGCGCCTGTTCGAGGTAATGCAGCGGCGACAGGAGTTGCAGGCCCTCGCGGTCCTCGCGGCCCGCGATCAGCGCCACTTCGCGCCGCTTGAGGCTGTCATCGGTCAGGGTCACGGCCCCGGCGGTGTCCTGTCCGGCGATCTCGAACCGGGTCAGGCGGGCGCGCAGTTCGGCGGGCAGGGACAACTCGCCCTCGGCCTGCGTCGCGCCGTCCTCGAACGTCATGGGCAGGGTGGCCAGCAGGCGCGGGATGCCCTGCGGGTCGCGGCCATGCGCCTCGATCGTGATGTCGCGGGCGGGGCCGGTCACGGCGCGCGCGGCGGTCAGCCGGACGACACCGTCCTCGATCACCGCCGGTTTCAGCGCGAAGATCGGCGCGGGGCTTTCGTGGACGGTGACGGGGCCGCGCGATTCGAGTTCGCTCAGCAGCGCGTCGCGGCCCGGACGGGCCAGCCCGTCGGAGAACCAGCGCGTCTCGAACGCCTGATCGCCCAGCGCCTCGAGCGCGTCCTGCATCATCGCGGGCGTGGGCGCCCAGCCATCGGGTTCCAGCCCGGTCAGGCGGCTGCGCCAATCCTCGGCGGCGCGAAAGGTCACGGGCTCGGGCTCGGTCAGGCGCAGGACGGCGACAGGCCGGCCATCGCGGCCCGCCTCGGCCAGCATCCCGTCCAGCAGACCGGTCTGCGCGGGCCAGTCGCGGGCGCTGGCCCAACTGGCATCCAGCACGATCAGAAGCGGGCCGGAGCTTGCCTGCTCGCCCTCGGCGCGGGGGTTGAGGACCGGACCGGCCAGACCGACGATCACCGCGGCCACGGCCAGCATCCTGAGCAGCAGAAGCCACCACGGGGTGCGGTCGGTCACGGTGTCGTCGTCGCTGAGCCCCAACAGCAGTGCAACACCCGGAAACCGCCGCCGGATCGGCGCGGGCGGCACGGCGCGCAGCAGAATCCACAGGATCGGCAGCGCCGCCAGCGCCAGCAGCAGCCACGGCGCGGTGAATCCGATGGGACCAAGCATCATGCCGACATCCCCCCGTCAAAGGCGCGATAGAGCCACAGCAGCGCCGATTGCGCGCTGTCGGAGGTGTGGTGCAGCCCGTATTGCCAGCCGGTCGCCGCGCAGAGCGATCGAAGCTCGTCCTTGCGCTCGGCCAGACGTTGCAGGTAGCGGTCGCGCAGGTCCGAGGCCTTGAGCGTTTCATGCGCCAACGAGCCGCCGACGCTCTCGAAGATGGTGCGGCCGCGATATGGAAACGCCTCTTCGGCGGGGTCGAGCACATGCAGCAGCACGCCCTGCACCCCGCGATCGGCGGCCGAGGTGAGCGCCGCGCGCACCTTGTCCATCGGCCCAAGGAAATCCGACAGGAACAGCGCGCGGCCATGTGACAGAAGCCCGCGCAGATCAGGGCTGCCGTAATCGGCGTCGCTTTCCTGCGTCAGCGCCTGCGCCAGCCGGACGATCTGGGATTCACCGCGCCGGGGCGGCAGCGCGTGGCCGGTGAGCCCCACCCGTTCGCCCGCGCGGTTGAGCAGGATCGACACCGCCAGCGCCAGAAGCCGCGCGCGGTCGGCCTTTTGGGGCAGCCCGTCATCCGAGGCGAAGCGCATCGATGCCGCATCATCGAGCCAGATCATCACGCTTTGCGCGATCTGCCATTCGCGCTGGCGCACGAATTGCGCATCGGACTTGGCCGAGCGGCGCCAGTCGATGTCGCGGCGCGCGTCGCCCGGCATCACCGGGCGGTATTGCCAGAAATCGTCACCCATCCCCGAGCGGCGCCGGCCATGTTCGCCCAGAAGGACGGTCCCGGCCAGATGCTCGGCCCGTGCCAGAAGCGGCGGCAGCGGGGCGGCTTCGGCCTCGGAACGGGCGCGAAGATGGGCGGCGTCGGTCACGCCGCGGCCTCGGTCCGGGTGATGGCGCGGGCGGTGTCGGCAATCAGCGCATCGAGGTTTTCACCGCGCGCGCGGGCCGCGAAATTGAGCGCCATGCGGTGCTTGAGCACCGGTCCGGCCATCGCCGCCACGTCATCGACATCCGGGGCCAGCCGGCCCTGCAGCATGGCGCGCGCCCGCACCGTCAGCATCAGCGCCTGCGCCGCGCGCGGCCCCGGCCCCCAGGCCACGTCGGCGCGCAACGTGTCCGAGGCGCTGGCATCGTCGGGGCGGCAGGCGCGGACCAGATCTAGGATGGTTTCGACCACCGAGTCGCCCACCGGCATCCGGCGCAGCAGGGTCTGCGCCTCGATCAGGTCGGCAGGGGTGAACACCTGATGCGACTCGGCCTCTTCGGCGCCGGTGGTGGCCAGCAGGATGCCGCGCTCGGTGTCGCGGTCGGGATAGGGCACGTCGATCTGCACCAGGAAGCGGTCAAGCTGCGCCTCGGGCAGCGGGTAGGTGCCTTCCTGTTCGATGGGGTTCTGGGTGGCGAGCACGTGGAAGGGGCGGTCGAGCGCGCGATCCGCGCCCGCCACGGTGACCTGCCGTTCCTGCATCGCCTGCAGCAGCGCGGATTGCGTGCGGGGGCTGGCGCGGTTGATCTCGTCGGCCATGAGAAGCTGGCAGAAGATCGGGCCGGGGATGAACTTGAAGGCGCGGGCGCCGTCGGCGCCGGTTTCCAGCACCTCGGAGCCGAGGATGTCGGCGGGCATCAGGTCGGGCGTGAACTGGATGCGGTTGGCGTTGAGGCCCATCACCGTGCCGAGCGTTTCGACAAGACGGGTCTTGCCCAGCCCCGGCAGGCCGATCAGCAGGCCATGCCCGCCGCAGAGCAGTGCCGAGAGCGACAGGTCCACCACGGTTTCCTGTCCGATGAAGCGGCGCGTGATCGAGGCGCGCGCCTGCGCCAGCTTGTCTTCCAGCGCCTCGATACCGGCCAGCAGATCGGCGTCATCGGTCATGGCAAAACTCCTGTCGGGGCTATATCTTTGGTGTTGAGTGTATCGCGCAGGATCGAAATGGCAAAAGCAATGAGCAAAGACACGATCACGACCCTGTCAGCCGACAGCCTTGCCGAAAGCGTGCGCGCGCTGCAAGGCAAGGGCCTGCCGCCCGTGCACAAGTGGGATCCGCCGTTCCGGGGCGATCTGGATATACGGATCGCCCGCGACGGGACGTGGTATCACGAGGGCGGGCCGATCCGGCGCGAGGGGCTGGTGCGTCTGTTCGCCTCGATCCTGAAGAAGGAGGGCGACAGGTATTTCCTGGTCACGCCGGTCGAGAAGGTGGGAATCACCGTCGAGGACGCGCCCTTCGTCGCCGTGGACGTGGAGGCCGAGGGCGATGGCGCCGCGCAGGAGCTGATCTTCGAGACCAACGTGGGCGACCGGGTGGTGGCCGGGCCCGAGACCCCGATCCGGGTGGAGCGCGATTCTGAGACGGGCGAGCCTGCGCCCTATGTCATGGTGCGCGCCGGGTTGGAGGCGCTGATCGACCGCAAGAGCTTTTACCGGCTGGTGGAGCGCGGTTGCGTCGAGGACGACTGGTTCGGGCTGTGGTCCGGGGGTGCGTTCTTCCCGGTGATCCCGGCCGACGAGCTGCCCGAGGACTGAGGCGCGGGCCCGTTCCCGCCACGAGGCCACAACCGCCCGTCCATGGCCAGAAGGCCCACCCCGATGAGCGCCATGCCCACGATCTGCGCAGCCGTCAGCCGCTCGCCCAGCACCATGACACCAAGCGCGATGGCCGAGACGGGGATCAGGAAGGTGACCAGCAACAGGTTGGTGGCCCCCGCGCGCTGCAGGATTTGGAAATAGAGGATATAGGCGGCCGCGGTGGACAGGACCGCCAGACCGGCAATGGCCCACAGCGCCGATGGGGGCGGCAGCGCCAGCGTCCAGGGCGTGTCGCTCATCAGGGCCGCCGGGGCCAGCATCACGGCGGAGGCGGTGACCTGCCCGGCGGCGACCACGACCGGATCGACGCGCAGCCGCCCGAACCGCCGCCCGAAGACCCCCGCCACCGCATAGGACAGCGCCGCCCCGAGGCAGGCCAGTTGCGCCGCAACGCCCGCGTCCGGGTCGAATAGCGCCGCGGGACCGATCATCACCGCCACGCCCGCAAAACCCACCAAGATCCCGGCGAGCTTGGGCGCGGTGATCCGTTCATCGGCCAGCAAAAGCCCGGCGACGGCAACGGTGAAGAGCAGGGTGGTCGCATTCAGGATCGAGGCAAGCCCCGAGGCGATCGTCTGTTGCGCCCAGACAAGCAGGCTGAAGGGCACCACGTTGTTCAGAAATCCCAGGCCGAGCAATGCGCCCCAAGCCTGCGCGCCGCGCGGGATGGACCGGCCCAGCACCGCGACGACCGCCCAGAGAACCACCGCCGCCAGACCGACACGCAGGGTGACGAGGGTCAGCGGCGGCACATGATCGACCGCCACGCCCACGAAAAAGAACGACCCGCCCCACAGCAGCGACAGCAAAAGCAGCATCGCCCATTCCACCGCCCCCATCGACAGCGGGGCGGGCCGTGGCGTGGGCGTGGGCGTTTCGGGCGGCTCGGGTCGGATCATGGCGCATCCAGTCGCACGGTTGCCGGGATGTGCCTTTTCTGGCAGCGGCGGCATGGCGGCGCGACCCGGATCATGCGCAATGCGGGATTCGGCACCGCTGAATCAGGGCGGCGCGAACCGTGCCTACCCGCCGAGCAGGCCGGGGTCGTCGCAATGATTGTCGGGCGGCTCCATCTCGATCGTGGTGTGGGAAATGCCGTAGTGGTCCGACAGCGTCGCCTTGATCCGGGCGCGCAGGGCAAGGGCGTCGGCCCCGGGCGCCATGACGACATGGGCCTGGAAGGCGATCTCGTGCTCCTGCATCCGCCAAAGATGCACCGCGTGCACGCCCCGCACGCCCTCGAGCGCGCAAAGCGTTTCGGTCACCTGGTCGAGCGACGGGGTGTCCGGGCTGCCCAGCATCAGCACCTTGATCGCCGGGCGGATGCCGCGCAGCGCGTGCCACAGGATGTAGCCCGCGATCCCGACCGACACGAGCGGATCGACCAGCCGCCAGTCGTAGAGCAGGATCAGCGTGCCCCCCACGATCACCGCGACCGAGCCCATCGCGTCCGCCAGATTGTGCAGGAAGGCCGCCCGGATGTTCATGCTGTCGCGGGACATGGAATGGATCAGCCACGCCGTGACCGTGTCGATCACCAGCGCGACACCGGCCACGATCACCACGATCCAGCCATCGACGCCCACCGGGTTCACGAGCCGCTGCACGGCCTCGGCCACCAGGTAGAGCGCGATCACGATCAGCGTGGTGTAGTTGATGAGGGCAGCCACCACCTCGGCCCGGCCATAGCCGAAGGTCATGGACTTGTCGGGCGGGCGCCGGGCGATGCGGCGCGCGGCGAAGGCGATGACGAGCGACAGCGCATCCGACAGGTTGTGGATCGCATCGGCGATCAGCGCCAGCGACCCCGAGATCACACCGGCCACGATCTGCACCAGAGTGAGCGCGATGTTGACGGCGACGGCCCAGGCCACCCGGCGGTCGCCGTCAAGCTGTGCGCTGTGGTGATCGTGCGGCATTCGATGGCCCCTGCCCGGCGGGATGCTGGTAGGGTAAGATCAGTTGCGCACCACGTAAACCGAGCATTCGGCGTGGGTGACCACGTGGCTGGCCGTGGTGCCCAGAAGGTAATCCTTTACCTTGGGGTTGGCCGATTCCATGATGATGACATCGACCTTGCGTTCATCGGCCAGCTTCACGATCTGGCGATGCACGGCGCCCTTGCGGACGACGGTTTCGATCTCGACCCCTTCGGCAGGATGTGCGGCGATGAATTTCCTGAGTTCCTCGCCCCAATACTGGTCCGAATTGTAGATGTTCAGGTTGCGTTCGATCTCGGGGGCGATGGTGGCCACGATCAGCTTGGCACCGCGGCGGCGGGCCATTTCCACCGCCTCTTCGTAGGCGTTGTAATCGACCTTGAGGTGCCGAAGGTTGACGGGGCAGAGGATCAGCTTGGTTTCGCGGGGCATCTTCGGCCTTTCTGCGGCTACGCGTGGCAAGGATGCATGGCCCTAGCCGATTCGCAAATCATGCTGCAGTGCGGAAACGCCGCGGCGCGGTCTGGAAACGGCATTCGCGGCACGCGGGCGGGGCGAGGCGCAAAACGACAAACGACGCCCCCGGAGTCGGGGGCGCCGTGTCACGGGTTGATGGCCGGGACGGGCCTTATGCCGTCAGCCAGGGTTGCACGTTGTTCACGCCGGGCACCGTGCCCGGGTCGCGGCCCTCGGCCGTCAGCCAGGGTTGAACGTTGTCCACGCCGGGCACCTCGCCCGGATCGCGGCCCTCGGCCGTCAGCCAGGGTTGAACGTTGTCCAC
>JAASSQ010000148.1 GCA_021767845.1 Roseovarius sp.
GCCGCTCGTTTACCCGCGCCGCGCGGCAAGATCAAAGGCAAAAGCGATGCGCCGGGTCAGCCGTCGGCCAGGGCCTCCAGCGCCTGCTGGCAGGACCGGGCGCGCGCCGTGATCTCCAGCCGCTGCGCGTCGAGCGCCGGCAGATCGGCCTGTTCCGCCGCCTTCTCGGCCTGCACCAGGTGCTCGGACAGCGCCGTCAGCCCGACCACGGCGGTGGCCCCGGCCGCCTTGTGCAACTGTTCGGCCAACCCCGCGTGAACGTCACCCAGCCGCGCGCCCTGCAGCATGTCCTGCGGGATCTCGGCCAGCGCCTCGGCGATCAGCTCTCGCGCCTTCCCGGCCCCGAAGAGTGGCGTCAGCGAGGCCAGCGCCTTGTCGCAATCGCGATGGCCCGGCGAGGCGCCGGCATCCCCTGCATCCTGTGGACCCGCCCCTGCCGTGGCGGGTTGCGCCGCCATGCCGCGGGTCTCGGCGGCCACGTCCAGAAGCCGGGCGATATCCGCGCTCCTGGCGGGCTTCACCACGACCGAGTTCATGCCCGCCGCATACAGCTCGACCGTGCGTTCCGGCTCGCTGACCGCCGTGACCGCCGCGATATAGGCACCTTGCGATGGCCCGGCCCGGCGGATGTGGCGCGTCGCCTCGGCGCCGCCCATCACGGGCATGCTGACATCCATCAGGATCACGTCGAACGCGGCCCGCGCGGCGGCGTCGATCGCCTCCTGCCCGTTGCAGGCGGTGTGCGGCCTGTGCCCCAGCCGGCGCACGGTTTCGCACATCAGCTTCAGGTTCACGTCCGAATCGTCCACCACCAGGATATCCAGCGCGGGGCGGGGGGCCGACCCCTCGCTCACCTCGGCCGTCTCCGCCGGGAGGTGCCCGTCGGCCTGCTGCGCCGCCTCGGGCGCGGGGCGCAGCGGAATGTCCACGTGGAACGTGCTGCCCTTGTCCGGCGCGCTGTCCAGCGACAGGGTGCCGCCCAGATGCTGCGCGGCGATCCGCGCGATCGGCAGGCCCAGCCCGGTGCCCTGCGGGCCGAACAGGTCGCCGGGGGCGCCGGTTTCGAACTCGCGGAAGATCCGCTCCTGGTCCTCGGGGGCGATGCCGGGGCCGGTGTCGCGCACCCGCACCTTCAGGGCGCCGTCGCCCCCCTCGTTCGCGGCAAAATCCAGCAACAGGTCGATCCGCCCGTCCCGGGTGAATTTCATCGCGTTGCCCAGAAGGTTGTAGAGCACCCGAGAAAACGCATCGGGCGAGCCCATGAAGGCCGTGGCCGCGGGCGCGCCGGTGATCTGCAGGCTCAGGACATTGCCGCCTTCGCGGGCCAGCGGCAGCAGCTCGCTGGCGATGTCCCGCGCGATCCGGGCCGGCACGAAGACCTGCGAGTCGTCGCGGCGTTCGCCCAACCGCGTGATGTCCAGAACGTCGTTGATCTGGCGCAGGGCCCGGTCGCTGCAATCCTGGGCGGTGTGCAGCAGGTCGCGGTCCGCGGGCGGCAGGTGGTCGGGGTTGATGAGGTCCAGCGATGCGGTCACCCCGTGCAGCGGCGTGCGCATCTCGTGGCTCATCGTGGCCAGGAACATCGTCTTGGCCTCGGCATGGCGCTGCGCCTCGTCGCGCGCCTTGCGCAGCTTGTTTTCCGCCGCCACGATATCCGAGATGTCGCGGATGAACCCGATCATGATCGGGTTGCCGTCAAGGTCGGTATCCGCCGCGATCGAGACCTCGGCGCGAAAGCCCGACCCGTCGGCGCGTTTCGCATCCAGCCGCACGGGGCCTTGGCCCACGATCTTCTTCTGGCCGGTCGCGCGGAACCGTTGCATCCCCGCCTCGTGCTGCGCGCGCAGGTGGTCGGGCACCATCACGTCGCCGATGGTCCGGCCCAGCATGTCGTCGCGGTCCACGCGGAAGATCTCGGTGGCGGCGGCGTTGGCCATCAGGATATGGCCGTCCGGATCGGTCACGACCACCGCGCTCAACGTTGCCTCGATCGCCTTGGTGATCGTGCCCGAGGCGCGCTGCGTACGCGCCGCGTGCGCCTCCAGTTCGCGCCACAGATGCAGCGCCAGCACCGAGGCGCCGATCATGAACCCCAGCAGGATCAGGCTTTGTGTCCAGAACCGTTGCAGATGGGCCTGTTCCTGCGCGCGGGCTTCGCGGGCCAGGCCGACGTGGAATTGCAGCGCCATCGTCGTCACGTCGCGCACCAGCGATGCCCACTCCTCCAGCGTGGCGATCAGTTGTGAGGCGGCCGTGGCATCCGGCGACTGCATGGAGTCGATCCGGTCGGCCAGCTGCGCGCGCGCCGTCAGCAGGTCGGACAGCAGCCGGTCAAGCCGCGCGGGCGTGTCATAGCGCGATAGCGACGCGGCCACCGTTTCGACCCGGCTGTAGAAGATGTCGAACTTGAGCCGCACGTCATCGAACCCGACCGTGTCACCCCGCGCCCCGGGCGCCCCGAGCTGGCCGATCATGTAGGATTTGGCGGCAAGGCGCGTGGCCTTGAAATCCACGTCCAGCTGCGAAACCAGCCAGCCCACGTTGTCCGACTCCGCCGCCCGGACCGAATCGATCCTGTCCCTCAGCGATTGCGCGCTCACGACCAGCGCGATGCAGGTCAGCACGAGGAACACCAACAGCACCATCGCGATCAGGCGCTTCGGGCTGCGGTAGGAGGTGGCGAAGCCCTGAGTCATCGGGCCGGATCACTCGGGCAGAACCCGCACCTCGGTCAATTGCCAGATGCTGAAGGCATAGATTTCCTCGTTCTGGTAACGCGGGTCCGCGTCGAACGGGAACACCACCCAGAGCGGCCCCTTGTCACGGATGCCGAAGGCCTCTCCGTCGATCCGGTTCGCGATGATCGGCACGGTCTCCTCGATCGCCTCGCGGGGCAGCAACACCTTGTAGTTGTTCGCCGCGACCAGTTCCAGGTCGCCGGGGCCGGCCTCGACCGCGTCCAGCAGGGCTTGCAGCGTGGGGCCGCCGAAGGTCTTTACGCCCTCGGTCCAGATCGTGCCGGTGGAGAATGCGTTCTGCGTCAGCGCCGACAGTTCGGCATCCGAGAACGTGGCCGGGGCCTCGACGCCGATATCGCCCGACACGCTCAGCAGCGTCCGGTCGGCCAGAGCGGGCAGGGCCGAGGCGCAGGCCAGAAGGCCGGCGGCCAGCCCGCCAAGGATGTTACGTCTAGCGAACATGGGTATTCCTTTCAGATCGGGATCTGATACTTCTTATCAAAAGCTCCGGCAACACTATCGAAAGACAGCTCGGCATGTCTTTGGCACGGCGGTCTTTCGCCGCGCTGCTTCATCTTTATGACAACACCCCTGTCGAAAGGCGCGACGATGTCTGGTCGTTTTGCCGTCCGTTGTTCTACCTTGACGGCCGGGCGTTCCAGTTCATCTGGTTCGAATTGAAACCCGGGGGCGGCCACTGAAGGGAATTGCCGTGAGGCAAACGGAAACAATCGGGTCGGACACGAACGGGCAGGTCAGGGTCCTGCTCGCGGACGATCATACACTCATCGCGCAGGCCGTCGGGGCCGCGCTTGCCAAGAACGGGGCGTTCACCGTCGATACCGTCGAGACCTTCCCGGAGGCGCTTGCGGCGATCCGGCGTGGCACCGGCTACGACGTCGTGCTGCTCGACCTGCGGATGCCGGGGGTCAAGGGTCTCGACAGCGTGAAACAGGCCGTCGATCTCAGCGGCGATGCGCGCGTCGCCCTGTTCACCGCCAATGCCGATCGGCACGTGGTCATGCGCGCGATCGAGATCGGGGTCAGCGGGGTCATTCCCAAGACGATGGCGCTGAATTCCCTGGAAAGCGTGCTGCGGCTGATCCTGTCGGGCCAGACCTTCCTGCCGCAATCGGTCATGGCCGCCTCGGGCAGCGGATCGGGCGAAAGCGACCTGACCGACATCGAACTTCTGGTGCTCAAGCTGGCTGCCGAGGGCATGACCAACAAGCGCATCGCCAACGAGGCCAATCTGAGCGAACCGACTGTCAAGATGCACATGCGCTCGATCTGTCGCAAGCTCGATGCCCAGAACCGTGCCCATGCCGCGGTGATCGCGCGCAACAACGGGCTGATCGACGTCTAGCCGCCTGTACCCCGCCAACCCGCCTCTCCTCCACTCAGGCCGCCTCCGGCCCGCCCGCCATATCCAAAGATACGTGTTCCAACCGATGGACCACGGGTGCGCCCGCGCGGAATGTGCAAGACAGGTCTTCTCCTCCGAGGGAAGGCCGCGGGCAAGATGGGCGAACGGGTTCTGGAAGACCTGAACGCGTGGCACAACCCGGGCGTCGGCCGGAATGACCAACGGTAATCCCGGGGCCGCGAGGGTTTGCGCGATCCCGGCCGGCGGTCGGTCTCTCTCGTGACCGTCGCTGCGGCCTCCAGCGCCGCGACCGCTTTTACGATCATGGTTCGTTTCAATTTCGTTTGACCCTCCGTGCGCCCGCATCAGGGCGGGAAACAGGCCGACATGGGCACCACCGCGTTCATACCCACCGCAATTGGCACGTCGCCCGCCGAATGGGCCGCGCTGACCGTGCTGACCGTCGGGCTGGCGGCGGGCGGGGTGGCGGCGCTTGGCGACCCCGCCTTCACCCTCGCCGAAAGGACCGGCCAGGCGATCATCGCCTCGGCCGGGTGCAGCGCCGCCCCCTGCGCTGCGCCGCCGCGTGACCTGGCGGGCCTGACCGCGCGGGCCGCCCGGATCGACGCCGGCGCCGCCGCCCTTCGGTCGGTGGCCGGAACCCTGCCCGACCTGCCGGCCGGGGCCCGTGCGCTGCCGCCCCTTGCCGCCGGAATCGTCAGCCCGACTCTGGCCTTCTGAGCCGCGCTCAGGCGAACGGGTCCGTCTCGTAGCCCACTCCGGCGAGGTAGAGCCCCTGCGGCGGGCAGACCGGACCGCAGGCCGCGCGGTCGCGCGCCTCCAGCGCCGTTTTCACGTCCTCGGGGGCCCAGCCCCCCGCGCCCACGCGCTCCAGCGTGCCCACGAAACTGCGCACCTGGTTGTGCAGGAAGGACCGTGCCCGCAGGCTGAACCGCAGCTCGGGGCCGCTTGTGCCCGCGACCTCCTCGATCTCCAGGGCATCCAGCGTCTTGACCGGGCTTTGCGCCTGGCAGATCGACGACCGGAAGGTGGTGAAATCGTGATGCCCCACCAGGTGCGCGGCCCCCGCCCGCATCGCGGCCACGTCCAGTTGCCGGGGCACTTGCCAGACCAGGCCCTTGTCCAGAGTGGCGGGCGCGCGTCGCATCAGCAGGCGGAAAAGATACCGCCGCTCCACCGCCGAGAACCGCGCATGCCAGTCATCGGCCACGCGCGCGCAGCCCACGATCGCCACCGGCGCGGGCTTCAGATGGTGGTTCAGCGCCTCGGACAGGCGGAAAGGGTCCCAATCCTTGCCAAGGTCGCAATGCGCCACCTGCGCCAGCGCGTGCACGCCCGCATCCGTGCGCCCGGCGGCGGCGATGCTGTGCGGCCCCGGCTCCAGCCGGGCCAGCGCGGCCTCGATCGCGCCCTGGACCGAGGGCTGATCGGCCTGCCGCTGCCAGCCCGCGAAGGGCGCGCCGTTATATTCCACTTTCAAGGCATATCTGGGCATGAGCGCCAGATACCCCGCGGCGCGGCGCGGAACAATCCCCCGCCGGGGCCGCCGCGCCCCGCGCCTCGCCTCTGGCAACTGCGCAAGTGCGGGGCTATCTTGGCGGGGCCAGCAGGCAAGGGGGCACGGCAGTTGATTTTCACCGACATCGCCGACGGTCTGACCCGCGGGGTCGAAAGCGTGACGGACACGCTGTCCGAGACCCTGTTCGAGCCGGTCATCCGGCTGGGTGTCACCGGGCTGTCGCGCGCCGGCAAGACGGTGTTCATCACCTCGCTGGTGGCCAACCTGATGGACCGGGCGCGGATGCCGGGGCTGGTGGCCGCCGCCGACGGGCGCATCTCGGCGGCGTTCCTGCAACCGCAGCCCGACGACACGGTGCCGCGCTTCGATTACGAAACCCACCTGTCCGCGCTCACCTCGCCCGAGCCGCGCTGGCCCGAAAGCACGCGCGCGGTGTCCGAGTTGCGCCTGTCGCTGCGGGTGCGGCCCGCGGGAATGCTGGCGGGGCTGTCGGGGCCGCGCACCGTGCATCTGGATATCGTGGATTACCCTGGTGAATGGCTGCTCGACCTCGGGCTTCTGGACAAGAGCTATGCCGAGTGGTCGGCCGATGTGCTGGCCCGGATCGAGACCCGCCCGCAGGCCGCCGACTTCCTTCGCGCCGCGCGCAACACCGATGCCGCCGCCCCGCTGGACGAGCCGGCCGCGCAGGCCCTTGCCAAGGGCTTTACCGCCTATCTGGATCAGGCGCGCAAGGCCGGGTTCTACGATTGCACGCCGGGGCGGTTCCTGCTGCCGGGCGATCTGGCCGGGACCCCGGCGCTGACCTTCGCGCCGCTGCCCGCCCCGGACGGCGCGCCGCGCAAATCGCTCTGGCGCGAGATGGACCGGCGTTTCGAGGCCTACAAGCGCGCCGTCGTCAAACCCTTCTTCCGGGATCACTTCGCCCGCATCGACCGGCAGGTGGTGCTGGTCGATGCGCTGGGCGCGATCCACGGCGGCCCGCCAGCGGTGGAGGACATGCGCCGCGCCATGACCGACATCCTTGGCGCCTTCCGCCCCGGCCGCAACGCGTTCCTGACGCGGCTCTTGCGGGGGCGCCGGGTGGAACGGATCCTCTTTGCCGCCACCAAGGCCGATCACCTGCATCATTCGCAACACCAGCGCCTGACCGGCATCATGAATGCGCTGATCCGCGAGGCGCGCGACCGCGCCGATTTCGCGGGCGCCGAGACGCAGGCCATGGCCATCGCCGCGCTGCGCGCCACCACCGAAGAGACGATCGACCACAAGGGTCAGCCGCTGGATTGCGTGCGCGGCACCCTGCTTGGGCCGGACGGCCAGCGTGGCAAGCAGGCCGCGTTCTACCCCGGCGCGCTGCCCGAGGATCCCGCCAGCCTGCTGGCCCCGGCGCGGGACGGGGCGACATCCTGGCTCGATGCCGATTACCGGGTGATGAATTTCGCGCCCGCGCGCCTGACGCTGAAGCCCGGCGAAGGCCCGCCGCATATCCGGCTGGACCGCGCCGCGCAGTTCCTGATCGGGGAC
>JAASSQ010000149.1 GCA_021767845.1 Roseovarius sp.
CCTTCGCGCCCGAGGCGAGCGTCCAGCACAGCAGCGCCACGGGCAGAAGGCCGAACACGCCCAGCGTCAGCGACGGCACCGCCGCCTCGGCCAGCCGCTCATCCGCGGCCAGCCGGTGCGCCTGCACCGCCAGCGTCTGGAAGTTGAACGGGTGCAGGATCAAGGTGGCGGGCAGCTCCTTCATCACGTCCACGAAGACGATCAGCAGCGCCGTCAGCACGCTGGTGCGCGCCACCGGCAGGTGCACCCGCCACAGCAGCCGCGGCCCCGGCTGGCCCAGCGACCGCCCGATCGCGTCGTAATGGATGGGCACCGTGGCCATGCCGCTGTCATAGGCATTGAGCGCGGCGGCCATGAAACGCGCCATGTACGCCACGATCATCAGCCAGATCGACCCGGTGATCAGAAGCCCCGTGTCGATGCCGAAGCGCGCCTCCATGATGTCGTCGATCAGGTTGTCCAATGCCGCCATCGGCACCATCAGCCCCACCGCGATCACGCCGCCCGGCACCGCGTATCCCAGGCCTGCGCCGATCACCATCAGCCGCGAGCGCCGCTCGGGCCGGGTGCGGGCGCGGAACCCGATCAGCACCGCGCCGATCACCGTCAGCACGGCGGCGACACCGGCCAGCGTGACCGAGTTCTGCATCAAGTCGAGGTAGCGCGCATCGAACAGGTTCTGCCCCGATCCCACCGCCATCACGCCCAGCATGATGACCGGGATGATGAACCCCAGCAGCACCGGCGCGAGGCAGAAGGCAAAGGCCAGCCAGGCCGCCGCGCCGCGCAGCGCCGGGCGCTCCATCGTCTCGAAGCGCGCGCCGCGCCCGGCCGTGCGGGCCTTGCCGCGCTGCGCCCGTTCCAGCCCCGCCAGCAGCAGCGCGAAGCTCAGCAGGCACAGGGACAATTGTGCCGCCGCCGCCCGGTCGCCCAGCGAGAACCACGCCTGGTAGATGCCGGTGGCAAAGGTCTGCACGTTGAAGAACGCCACCGTGCCGTAGTCCGCGATGGTCTCCATCACCGCCAGCAGCGCCCCCCCGGCGATCGCCGGCCGCGCCATCGGCAGCGCCACCCGGAAAAACGCCCTGAGCGGCGAGCGCCCCAGCGTGCGCGCCACAAGGAACGCATTGGCCGATTGCTGTTTGAACGACGCGCGCGCCAGCAGGTAAACATAAGGGTACAGCACGATGGTCAGCATCAGGGCCGCGCCCCCCAGCGACCGGATCTCGGGGAACCAGTAGTCGCGCGGCCCCCATCCCGTCACCTCGCGCAGCAGAGTCTGCACCGGGCCGGGGTGATCCAGAAGCGAGGTATAGGCATAGGCCAGAACATAGGCCGGAAAGGCCAGCGGCAGCGCCAGCGCCACTTCCAGCCAGCGCGCGCCGGGAAAGCGATAGACCGTCACCAGCCACGCCGCCACGCTGCCCACCGCGGCCGTCGAGACCCCGACGATCGCCACCAGCATCAGGGTGGTCGCGGTATAGCGCGGCAGGACCGAGGACAGGATATCGCGCCAGGTGTCCAGATCGCCGGTAAACGCCGCCAGCCCCGCAGCCAGGATCGGCGCGATGCACAGGATCACGAAGATCCAGGCCAGGCGATGCAGAAAACGTTCGGACATGTCGGGGCCTTCACGGACAGTCGGCGCATGGCTGCCACAAAACGCCGGCAGGTTCCAGACATTCCCGACAAAAAAGCTGCGGGATAGGCCGGGCCGCGCCAAATCGCACGCCCCGGCGGGCCGGGATCAGCGATCCAGCAGTTCGGCCTGTTCGAGATAAACCTCGCCGACCGCACGCAGCGCCGCGGGGTTGTCGCCCTCCGAGGTCTTGTGCACCCGCTCCAGAACCACCGGCAGCGCGCCCAACTCCTCGTTGATCTTGGCCAGCGCGATTTCCAGCGTGTAGGTGTATTCGTGCACCTGCTCCATGTCGGCCGGGCTCAGTTCGTCGCGCTCCAGCACCTCGGCCAGCTTACGGTTGTAGGTCACGAAATTCTCGACCGCCTGCTCCAGCGTCTCCGAAGGCTCGGGCGCGTAGTGCGACACCTCTTCCCCGGCGGTCGCGGGCATGACGCAGCCCAGCATGATGGCCGCGCCCGTCGCGATGATTTTCACAGTATTTTTCATGGTCTTGTCCTCATTCCGATTCACGATTGCCGGCTGCCGCCCGCCTGCGCCGTTCATCCGTCGGCCCACATGCGGGTCAGGTTGCTTTTCGCCTTGAACAGCCGGTCGAAGGCCGGCGTCTTTCCCTGGTCGTCGAAGATCGCGCGCGCCGCGACATCCAGATCGTGCAGCACCTCGCGCCGCGCGGGGTCGCGGACCCAGCTGGTGATCCAGCCCACCACGGCCAGCCGCTCGCCCCGCGTGACCGGCTCGACCCGGTGCAGGGCCGAGGTGGGGTAAAGCACCATGTCCCCTGCCGGCAGACGGATCACGCGCTCTTCCAGCGCATCCTCGATCACCAACCCGCCGCCCTCATGGTCATCGGGGTCCGACAGCGGCAGGGTAAAGGACAGGTCCGTGCGGTGGCCCTGCATGATCGGGTCATCCACGTGCAGCCCGTATTCCATGCCCTCGCGGTAGCGCGACAGCAGCATCCGCGCCATGTGGCGCGGGCGCGCGACGGACTTGACCAGGTCGTTGGACCACAGCTTGCGCCGCACCGTGTCCAGCAGCGCGTCCCGCGCCTCCGAATGTTCGGCCTGCAGGTTGGCCTTGACCTCACGGGCATAGCGCCCGGCCGTGGCCTTGCCGTCGGTAAACGCCAGATCGTCGGCCGCCTCGCGCAGCGCGGCGACCTCGTGGGCATTCAGGACATCCGCGATCACCATCACCATCGGTCAATCCAACCGTGCCGCGGCCAGTTCCATCCGCGCCGCCGCGCCGAAGAACAGCCCGGCATCCATGTCGGTCACGCCCTGCCCCTGCAGATCGCCGAACGCCGCGTCGGTGGCGTCGGCATGGCCCACCATCCGGGCCGCGACCTCGGCGGCCGGGCCCTCGCTTTCGGCAAGGCGCGCGGCCTCGTCGCGGACCACCTGCATGAAGCCCCAGGCATCCTGGTATTCATGCAGGCTCGACAGCGTGCCGCCCTCGGTCGCGACGGAATATTCCTCGCCCGCGATGCGGGTCAGTTCGACCAGCCCGCGCAGTTGGCTGGCGGCGGGTTTCTCGCCGCGTGCGGCGGCGATCGTCGCCGCGACCGTGTCGTAATCGCGGCGGATCTCGGCCAGGCCAGCGCCGCTTTCGGCGGCCTCGGCCAACCCGGCGATCTCCGCCTTCAGGTTTCCGTAACCTTCTGTCTGCAACATCGGTGCGACGGCAGCGTATTTCTCCTTTATGGGGTGGCCCATATGCGTTTTGGCGGCCTCGATGTCGCCCGTTTCGTACAAAGCGACGCCCGCGCGCAGGTGCCCCTCCATGAAGCCAAGGTCGCGCAGGAAACGGATTTCGGGGTCGAGCGGGGCCGCGCCTTCGCCCTCGCCCTCCCCCTCGCCTTCGCCGGACGCGGTGTGCACCCATCCGGCGGTGCCGTCCGCCACGGGTGCCAGCACGGCGGCCTGCCCGGCCGAGACTGTCGCGGCCGCGGCCATCGCGCCCAGGGCCACCTGGCGGCGGGCCATCACGATGCGGCGGGGTTTGCTGGTGTCGTCGGTCATGTCCGGCCTTTCTGTGCATCTTCGATCCGCAGCGGTGCTACGCCTGCCCGCATGGCCTGTCAATATTGTCTTACTATTTTTATCAGATATTTCGATCCACCCTGCCCCTCAGGCCCCCGGCGGACGCCCGAAAATGACGCATCGTCAATCTTTGCAAGGTCATTTTCTTTTTTTACACCCGTTGAAGGGTCCATAAACTTGGCTATTGTGAGTGCCATTCAACCGGGTTACGGACCCGGACCAATCAGGGAGTTCACCATGAAAAAAACAGCTATACTGGCTGCCGCGCTTCTGGCCGGCACGTCGATCGGGGCATCGGCGGAAACGCTGCGCTGGGCGCGGGCGGGGGATTCGCTCACGCTCGACCCCCATGCCCAGAACGAGGGGCCGACCCACACGCTCTCGCACCAGATCTACGAGCCGCTCATCATCCGCGACATGACCGGCGCGTTCCAGCCCGCGCTGGCGACCGACTGGGCGCCCAAGGCCGACGATCCGAACGTCTGGGTCTTCAACCTGCGCCAGGGCGTCAAGTATCATGACGGATCGGACTTCACCGCCGAGGACGTTGTGTTCTCGATCAACCGGGCGAAATCCGAAGATTCCAACATGAAGGAACTGCTGTCCTCGGTGGTCGAGGTGCGCGCCGTGGACGATCACACCGTCGAATTCGTGACCGACGGGCCGAACCCGATCCTGCCCTCGAACCTGACCAACATGTTCATCATGGACAAGGGCTGGGCCGAGGCCAATGACGCCGTCGAGGTGCAGGATGTCGAGGGCGGCGAGACCACCTTCGCCGCCACCAACGCGATGGGCACCGGCGCCTACAAGCTGGTCAGCCGCGAACCCGACGTGAAGACCGTCCTGACCCAGAACGAGAATTACTGGGGCAAGGACACGTTCCCGATGGATGTGACCGAGATCATCTACACCCCGATCCAGAACGCCGCCACCCGCGTGGCCGCGCTCCTGTCGGGCGAGGTCGATTTCATCCAGGACGTGCCGGTGCAGGATCTGGGCCGCGTGGCCGAGACCGAGGGGCTGGTCGTCAAGACCGCGCCGCAGAACCGGGTGATCTTCTTCGGCATGAACATGGGCGCCGACGACATCGCCAATGACGATGTCGAGGGCAAGAACCCGCTGGCCGACGTGCGCGTGCGCAAGGCGATGTCCATGGCGATCAACCGCGAGGCCATCAAGCAGGTGGTGATGCGCGGCCAGTCGCAGCCCGCCGGCATGATCGCACCGCC
This sequence comes from Roseovarius sp., assembly GCA_021767845.1. Lineage (GTDB taxonomy): Bacteria > Pseudomonadota > Alphaproteobacteria > Rhodobacterales > Rhodobacteraceae > Roseovarius. Next base: position 4,917 of record JAASSQ010000149.1, read on the forward strand.
CTTCGTCAATGGCTGGACCGAAGAGATGGACAGCTCGGCCCAGACCGACATCGACGCCGCCAAGGCCCTGATGGAGGAAGCCGGCTACGCCGACGGGTTCTCGATCCAGCTCGACTGCCCCAACGACCGCTACGTCAATGACGAGGCGATCTGCCAGGCGGCCGTCGGGATGCTGGCGCAGATCGGCATCACGGTGAACCTTGACGCCAAGCCCAAGGCACAGCATTTCCCGCTCATCACCAATGGCGAGACGGATTTCTACATGCTGGGCTGGGGCGTGCCGACCTACGACTCGGAATACATCTTCAACTTCCTCGTGCACACCCGCGGCGAGGACCGCGGCAGCTGGAACGGCACAGGGTTTTCCAACCCCGAAGTTGACGAGATGATCGTGTCGCTGGCCTCGGAAACCGACCTGGAGAAGCGCAACGAAACGATCCAGTCGATCTGGAACGTGGTGCAGGACGAACAGCTCTACATCCCGATCCACCACCAGGTGCTGAACTGGGGCATGACCGACGCCGTCGGCATCGAGGTCAGCCCCGAGGACGATCCGAAGTTCAAGTTCTTCACCATGAACTGACGCTGACCCGGACAGGCCGCGCGCCTGTCCAACCTTGCCGCGCCCGCCCCAGCGGGCGCGGTTTTCGCATTCAACGGAGCCCTCGATGCTCGCCTATATCATCCGCCGCGTGCTGCAATCCGTGCTTGTCCTGCTGATCGTGGGGCTGGTCGCCTTCGCGATGTTCAGCTTCGTGGGCGACCCCGTGGACAACATGCTGGGCCAGGAACGCACCCAGGCCGATATCGAACGCCTGCGCCAGCAGCTTGGCCTCGACCAGCCCTTCGTCGTGCAATACTGGCGCTTCCTTGAACAGGCCGCGCAGGGCAATTTCGGCCTCAGCTACAGGCAGGGCCGCCCCGTCGCCGAAATCCTGATGGAACGTCTGCCCGCCACGCTGGAACTGGCCTTCGTGTCGGGGCTTTTGGCGCTGTTCGGCGGCATCGCGCTCGGCATCTTCACCGCGATCCGGCGCCGGGGCATTCCGGCCAATGTCATCATGACCGTGTCGCTGATCGGCGTGTCGCTGCCCACCTTCCTCATCGGCATCCTGCTGATCTACGTCTTTTCCGTCGAGCTGGGCTGGCTGCCCAGCTTCGGACGCGGCGAGGTGGTGCAGATCGGCGGCTGGACCACCGGCTTCCTGACCGAAAGCGGGCTCAAGGCCCTGATCCTGCCCGCGATCACCCTGGGCCTCTACCAGATGACGCTCATCATGCGCCTGGTGCGCACCGAAATGCTGGAAGTTCTGCGCATGGATTACATCCGCTTCGCCCGCGCCCGCGGCATCCGCGAGAAATCCATCAATTTCCGCCACGCGCTCAAGAACACGCTGGTGCCGGTCATCACCATCACCGGCCTGCAACTGGGCTCGATCATCGCCTTCGCGATCATCACCGAGACGGTGTTCCAGTGGCCGGGCGTGGGGCTCTTGTTCATCAACGCGATCCAGTTCGTCGATATCCCGGTGATGGCGGCATATCTGATGATGATTTCGGTGATGTTCGTGGGCATCAACCTGATCGTCGACATGCTCTATTTCGCGATCGACCCGCGGCTGCGCGTCGATCGCACGGCAGGGGGGCACTGACATGGCCGAGATCCGAACCAATATCCGCCCCTCGCGGCTGCGCCGCGCCTGGGACAGCGACCTGGCCTACTCCTTCCGGCGCGCGCCGGTGGCGGTGGTGTCCTTCGTGGTCGTCATGCTGCTGATCTTCGGCGCGCTGCTGGCGCCGCTGATCGCGCCGCACGATCCCTTCGACCCGGCCACGCTCAACCTGATGAACGGCTTCACCCCGCCGGGACAGGCCAACCAGTTCACCGGCGAGTTCTTCCTGCTCGGCACCGACGACCAGGGCCGCGACGTGTTCTCCACGATCCTCTACGGGATGCGCATCTCGCTTTTCGTGGGCTTCTCGGCGGTGCTGCTGGCGATGGTGCTGGGGGTGATCCTGGGCCTGCTGGCGGGCTATGCCGGGGGCTGGACCGAAAGCATCATCATGCGCGTGGCCGACGTGCAGCTGACCTTCCCCGCGATCCTCGTGGCCATGCTGATCTTCGGCATCGCCAAGGGGATCACCCCGCCCGAATACCGCAACGAGATGGCGATCTGGGTGCTGATCCTGGCGATCGGGCTCAGCGACTGGGTGCAATTCGCCCGCGTCGTGCGCGGCGCCAC
>JAASSQ010000150.1 GCA_021767845.1 Roseovarius sp.
GCCAGGCGCGGGCTGAGCTGCCGGCAGAAGCCGCAATTGTAGTCCGAGAAATAGGCGATCGGCACGTCGCCTGCCGCGCGCGGCGCGGTATGGAGCAGGTCGCAGGGGCTTAGCCCCGACCAGGACCATTCGCGCAACGCTGTGGCGGTGTCCTGCGGCGCAGCGGGGGTGCCGGCGACACGGCGGAAGCCGGGCAGGCCGGGGATGGGATCGAACTGCACCTGCGGGTCGAGAACGCCCTTGAGGCGCGGCCAGGCGGCGGCGCCAAGCCCGGTCAGGGCGGCCGCGGCCGCACCGGCCAGCAGGATGTGGCGGCGGTCAGGCAGCGGGCACCTTGCCCTCGAAATCGCGGTGGATGAACTTGCAGTCGCAATAGGGGCATTCGACATAGCCCTCGTCCAGCGGGATCGAAAGCCAGACGCGCGGATGGCCGAGCGCACCCTCGCCGCCGTCGCAGGCGATGCGGTAGCTGTCCACGATCCGGGTTTCGGGGGCCTTCGTCACCATCGGGCGTTTCCTTTTGGCTGCAATTCCACTACGTCCCGAATATGAGCGAACAAGCACGCAGGGGCAAGGGGACCATGGGCCGGAACGCCATCGAAATCCGCGGGTTGGAAAAGACCTATGCCGCCGGCAAGGGCAGCCCGGCCAAGCCCGCGCTGAAGGGCGTGGACCTGGACATTCCGGCCGGATCGGTATTCGGGCTTCTGGGGCCGAACGGGGCGGGCAAATCGACGCTCATCAACATTCTCGCGGGGCTGGTGGTGAAGACCGCGGGCCAAGTCACGATCTGGGGTTTCGACCAGGACGTGAACCCGCGCCAGTCGCGCGCCTCGATCGGGGTGATGCCGCAGGAATTGAACCTCGATCCGTTCTTCACGCCGCGCGCCGCGCTGGAGGTGCAGGCGGGGCTTTACGGTGTGCCCAGGTCGCAGCGCCGCAGCGACGAGATTCTGCGGCTGGTGGGGCTGGAGGACAAGGCCGAGGCCTATGCCCGGACCCTGTCGGGCGGCATGCGGCGGCGGCTGCTGCTGGCCAAGGCGCTGGTGCACCGTCCGCATGTCCTGGTGCTGGACGAACCCACCGCGGGCGTGGATATCGAGCTGCGCCAGATGCTGTGGGACAACGTGCGGCGGCTGAACGAGCAGGGCATGACGGTGATCCTGACCACCCATTACCTGGAAGAGGCCGAGGAGATGTGCGACGAGATCGCCATCATCAATTCCGGCGAGGTCGTGGCGCGCGACAGCACCGAGAACCTGCTGGAGCGGCTGGACGCCAAGACGATGATCATCCAGCCCGATTCCGACGTGATCACCCTGCCGCAGGCGCCGGGGATCGAGGTGGAGAAACGCGCCGACGGGTCGCTCGCGCTGAATTACCAGTCGCACGAAACCCCGGCCGAGGCGGTGCTGGAGGCCGTGCGCAGCGCCGGCATCCGCATCCGCGACGTGAAGACCGAGCAGGCCGATCTGCAGGATGTGTTCCTTGAATTGACGCGGTCGCGGTAGCGGGCCGCGCGGGACTGTTTCTCGCCAAGGCGCGCGGGCCGGTGCAGCACCTGCCACGAGACGAGTGATCGTTCTGGAGGGGCGCGCACCCGGACACGCCGCCCTGTGACTGCGCCTTCGTCCGGCGCGAATTGGTTGCCGGTACCCTGTCGCTCCGCGCTTTCGGGGGCGTTTCAGGTCGAAAGAAACCGGACGTGCCCCGGCTCGACGATGGCGGCTGTCAGGCGGTTTGTCTGAAAGGCGCCGGTGTCGATGCTGATGCGGCCATCGGCGAATTCAGGAACGGGACGGATGAAGTGGCCATGAACCATCCACAGGTCATCCCTTCTGGGCGTGGAAAGCAGGTTCGGGTGCCCCCACAACAGGCCATGTCCCCGGCGCGGTTCGATCGGGCGCGTCGGATCGCCTCCGGCGTGGCTGGCCAAGACGTTGCCGCTTTGCCAGACCAGGGGACGCTGCGCGATCCACTCCAGCAGCTCGTGACCTGCCGCCCGTTGCAGGGCATCACGCTTTTGTTCTGCCGAGATGTCGTTGTCGGGATCTACCCCGAAACTGCGCAGCGTGGCGCCGCCGCCATTGCGCGACCAAAGCGGCCAATTGCGTGCAGGCAGGGCAAGAAAATCGAGCATCATCGCCTCGTGGTTGCCCATCAGACATATCACCTTGGGCCCGCCGGCCTGCCCCAAGGCCCTGAGGCGCCGCAGAACCCTGGCGCTTTCGGGGCCGCGGTCGATGTAGTCGCCGAGAAACACCAGCGGCAGGCCCGGCCTTTCGGCCTGCAGCTTGTCGAGAATCGACCCCAGCAGATCGTCGCGACCGTGAATGTCGCCAATGGCGGCAAAGCTTTCCTCGGGCTTGATCGGCGCCGTGAACCGCGGAGTGCGCGGCGTCAGACGGGATATGAGCCTTCGGATGGGTGCCATCCACCAAGATTGGAGCGGATCGATGGCCGCGGCAAGGGGCGATGCGGCGAGACGTGGCTGCATGGTCTGACCGGCCCGATGCGGAACGGGGGCAACCCGCTGATTCTCCTTGGAAACGAGCGCGGGGGCATTGGCCCCCGGACGGCAGGTTTTCCGCTATGCGCCTGTTGCAGACCCGGCTGCACGGCGGGAGCGTCAAATCCTTTTTGTGAAGAGCTTCCGATTTTGCTGGCCAACATGACGAGCGCAATGGATCATGGCGTTTGCAGAACCTACCCGCCTGCCCGAAATCCTGATGGCCATTCCATCGCCCGAAAACAGATCGCGATCTCATGTCGAGGTTACCTGATTTCTTCATAATTGGCGCGGCCAAGGCCGGGACCACCTCGGTTCACGCGGCCTTGTCGCGACATCCCGCGATTTTCATGCCGGACCGCAAGGAGCCCGAGTTTCTTGCGCGCGACGATCTTTATGACCAGGGGATCGAGAGCTATGCGCAGTTGTTCGAACCATCACAACCCGGCCAGTTGATCGGCGAAGCCTCGACCCTTTATTCACTGGGCCGGTTTTTTCCGCACACGGCCCGCCGCATGGCCGCCCACTGCCCGGACGCAAAGATCGTCTACATCGTCAGGGAGCCCGTTGACAGGGCCTATTCCTATTACCTGCAACTGACGAAGAACTATCAGAACTGGAGTGGCGACAATGCCTTTCACAGGACTTTCGAAGATTTCGTTCTGCCTGATCGACATGCCAGGGCCGCGCCACGGGCAAAGGCGTTTGCGGGTTTCGATGCGCACCTGCCCGACAGCCCTGACCTGTGCCTGGACGGCAGCCGCTATCATTCGCAATTGCAGCGGTATCTCGAGGTCTTCCCGCGTGAGCGGATCTGCATTCTGCGGTTCGAGGACTTCAAGGCCGACCGTGCGGGGTTTTTCGCGCGACTGACCGATTTCCTGGGTGTGGACCGGCTCGACGAAACCGTTTTGGCCGGTGCGGCGACACGCAAGAACGTGTCGGAGGACTTCTTTCGCAGACAGGCCGATCTCAGGAAGCTCGATGCATTGAAACGGAAAAGCGGGGCCGTCTGGCAGGCCAGGAAACTGCTGCCCGAAAGCGTCAGGGCCTTGGCGCGGCGGGCCGTGCTGGGGGTGTCTCCGGCCAGGGCCGCGGATGTGCAACCGCCCGAGGTGGAGCAGGCGACGCGCGACGCGCTTGCAAGGGCCTTCCGGGCGGAGGACGAGGCCTTGGGCAAATTGACCGGCATTCGCTATTACTAGGGGCGTGACGAAAGAGGGCAGGAGAGGAATTATCGAGGCGGCAAAATCCATTTTCCAAGGCCGGACAGATCGCTTGCAAAGCTTTCTGCAACACTCTGTTCAAGCGTAAATTCGAGCAATTCTTTTATGCCAATACCCAGGATCATCCATCAGTTCTTCGCCATAGGCTGGAACGCCGTGCCGCCAGAGGCCAGGGACGCGATACGCGTGATGCGGGAAAACAACCCGGGTTGGGAGTATCGTTTTTACGATGGCGAAGCGGCGGAATCCTTCATCGCCGACCGCTGGGGCAAGCGAATGCTGGAGGTCTATCGCAGCATCGACCCCGTTTATGCGGCGGCCAGGGCCGATTTGTTCCGATACCTTGTCTGTCACGCGGAAGGGGGGCTTTACTTGGACATCAAGTCGGCGGCCACCGGGCCGCTGGATTCGGTGATTGGCCCGGAGGATCGGTTCATCCTGAGCCAGTGGTTCAGCGATCCAGACGAGGTCGATGGCTACACCTCGCACCCGGATCTGTCGGATATTCGTGGCGGGGAATACGTGCAGTGGTTCATCGCTTGCGAGGCGCGGCACCCGTATCTTGAAAAGGTCATCGACGTGGTTTTGCAGAACATCGCGTCATACCGGCCGTTGCGCGACGGCGTCGGAAGGATGGGTGTTCTGCGTCTCACCGGGCCGATTGCCTACACGCTGACGATACACCGCATTCTCGACGCCCACCCCCATAGTTTTCGAGATCACAAGACCGATCTGAAACTGGTTTACTCGGTTTTCGGTGATGTCCGCACGCATCGCACCAGGCTTGGATCGCACTACACGGCGCAGACAAGGCCGATCATCAAGACGAATGTTTTCATGACAGCTGTTTGCATGGCCTGGTTCGGTCCCGTGTTCAGAGCGCGACAATGGCTGAGGTGGAAAAGACGGGGCATTTGGGCGCGGTGCCGGGCCGCGCGCCTGAGATTGACATCAAAGCTCAAGTGACCGGAGCCGCGGTGGCGCCGTCGCAAGGCTGCCGCGGCGCGGGGAATTTCGGCTTGTATCAGCCGTGATCGAACGGATCGCGATAGAGGCCCAGTTTCTGTTGCAAGACCTTCCAAAGGAACGGCGGTTCGTGCAGCACGTAGCGGCGCCAGCGTTGCCGGGGTTCTTTCAGCAGTCGATACAACCATTCGAACCCGCCTTCGGTGATCCAGGCCGGCGGGCGTTTGAACGTGCCGGCCTCATAATCAATGGTTCCGCCCAGCGGCAGGAAAAGCCGGATACCGGGCATCCGGTCCTTGTAGCGGATGATGAATTTCTCCTGCCGCCCGCCGCCCAGACCGACCAGCAGGGCGGTGGCGCCGGACTGGTTGATCAGGTCGATCATGTGATCGATCTCGGCCGGGTCGTTTTCGAACGCGAAGGAAGGCGCGTAGGTGCCGACGATGAACTCGCGCCCGGTCTTGCCGTTGATATTGCGCGCCGCGATCTCGGCGATGCCGGGCTTGCCGCCCAGCATGAACACCGTCATGTCGGGATTGTCCTTGTGGTGCATGTAGAATTTCGGAAAGTAATCCGAGCCCGAGACACGCTCTTGCACCGGGGTGCCGAGGAACTTGGTGGCGAAATACATGATCTGGCTGTCGCAGGTGATCACGTCGAACTGATCGAGGATGTCATGGAACGCCCGGTCCTTTTGCAGCTTCATTATCATGTCCACATGCAGGGTCAGCAGAAGGCCGCGATCGAAGTCACGCACGAGTTCGTCCATGGAGATGTCGTGCACATAGGCGTTGAGCAGCTTGACCTTCGGGTGGCCGCCACCGTGAGGCGCGGCCGTGCCGGGGCGGTGCGGTTCGGAAACGCTGCCGTCGTCCATCATGCCGCATGCCCCATATGCTTGGCGACCAGATCGCGGGTGGAGTGAATATTGCCCGCGCTGGAAGCGCCGAACACGACGGATTCGACGTTGGGCAGTCCGGCGAGCCATTCGATCGCTTCGTCCGGGGGGATCGCGCCCGAGGCGTAGACCGACATCGCGATGGCGCGCACCCGGCCGCTTTGCAGGGTGCCGATATAGCGGTCGAGCCCGCCACACATCCGAAAGCCGATCTTGTTGATGTTCGAGCACACGATCGGCCGCTCGATCCCTTCTTGCTCAAGCGCATCGACCAGCATGGGCATGTTCATGGTGATAAAGGCCGGTTCGGCGCCGTATTGCTCCTTTACATGGTCGCGGAAGATGCGGAACGACCGGGTGAACCCCATGCCAAGCAGAAGGTCGGTAAACACGTTCTGCATGAAGATGACGGGCGTGTTCAGGCCCTTGAACATCTTCATTTCCGCATCGATCAAAACCTTGGCGATTCCGTCGGCGTCCTTCGACGCAAGCGCCTTGCCGCTGCGCAGCGCGGTCTTGATGAAGCCGCCTTCGGGCATGAACTGCGTGATCGCGCCCAACATGCCGTGATCCGTCACCGCGTTGGCGTATTTGTGGGCGTAGGGCATGCAAGGATAGAAGGTGAAATCGGCGTAGCGCGCGGGGTTTGCGCGCACGATGTCGCAAACCTCGGCGATCCGGTCATGCGTGGTGCACATGAAGGTCGTGATCCCTGCGTCATAGGCTGTATCGAGAACATCCATGATCGCCTGCGTGTCCTGAAAGCGCATGGCCTGCGCGCGGGCCTTTTCCTCGGACATGTGGTTGATGCCGAAAAACTGGTTATCCCCGAAAAGCAATCGTTCCATCGGTCTGGTCCCCTGCCCGTCTACGCCCGGTCGAACCATCGGCGCTTGCGGTTGCGCGCGGTGGGCTGGTTGGAAATGCCGGCCGCCACGGGCGGGCCGACCTCGGCGTCTTCGATGATCCTGCGGATCGCGTGATCGGTTCGCGCAGCCGAGCGGAAATCGTTCTCGCCGGCGATGTCGCGCCCGTCGCGCACGGCGGAAATGAAATCGTCGATCTGGTTCGAGTATTCCTCGCCGCGGAGGTAAAACCAAGGCTGGCGGGTCAATTCTGTGGTGTATTTCACTGTCCAACCCTTACCGAACTCGGGCAGGTCGGGCACAGGCTGACGCAGGTAAACCTGGCATTCCTGCCGATCCGCATTGATCCGGCCATTGGTGCCGATCATGCTGATGCGGGTGGTCATCTTGCGGTGAGCCTCGTCGCTCCAGTTGACCGAAAGCTGCGCCGTAACGCCCCCATCGAAGCGCAGGGTGCTCATCACCTGGTCGTCGATGCCTTGGGAAAAGATGCTTTCCATCACCGATCCGCTCACGGCTTGGGGATCTCCGAACATCCAGTTGAGCAGGTTCAGCGGATGCGCGGCGTAATCATACAGGCAACCGCCCCCCTCGGTTTTCTGACTGCGCCATGTCTGCCGCTTGGAGCGCAGGACCACCGGGCCGTAGGCTTCGGCCAGAACATGGGTGATGCGGCC
>JAASSQ010000151.1 GCA_021767845.1 Roseovarius sp.
GAGGCGCTGATCGAGCGCGAGGGCGCCGACACCATCGCCGCTTTCATCGGCGAGCCCGTGCTGGGAACCGGCGGCATCGTGCCCCCACCCGCGGGCTACTGGGAGGCCATCCAGAAAGTGCTGAAGAAGCACGACATCCTTCTGGTCGCCGACGAGGTGGTGACCGGCTTCGGCCGTCTCGGCACGATGTTCGGCTCGGACCATTACGGGCTGGAGCCCGACCTCATCACCATCGCCAAGGGGCTGACCTCGGCCTATGCGCCGCTGTCGGGCTCGATCGTGGGCGAGAAGATGTGGAAGGTGCTGGAACAGGGCACGGACGAAAACGGCCCGATCGGCCACGGCTGGACCTATTCGGCCCACCCGATCGGCGCGGCGGCCGGTGTGGCCAACCTCAAGCTGCTGGACGAGTTGGACCTGATCGCCAACAACCGCGAGGTCGGCGGCTATCTGAACCGGGCGATGACAGAGGCGCTGGGCGATCATGCCCATGTCGGCGAGGTGCGCGGCGAGGGAATGCTGTGCGCCGTCGAATTCGTGAAGGACAAGGACAGCCGCACGTTCTTTGACGCCTCCGACAAGGTCGGGCCGCAGATCGCCGGCGCTCTGGCCGAAAGCGGCGTGATCGCCCGCGCCATGCCGCAGGGCGACATCCTCGGGTTCGCGCCGCCCTTCTGCCTGACGCGGCAAGAGGCCGACGAGGTCGTGTCCAAGACCGCCGATGCGGTGAAAAAGGTTCTCGGCTGAGGCCGTTTCCGATAAATCCGGGGCCATGGCTGAAAGGCCGGCCATGGCCCTGACTTGCCCTGTTTCGCGGTCGATTGTCCTGAATCGCTCCTTTTCGCAGCGCGTTTTTCCCGGTACGGGTCATATTGCCCGAAAACGGCAGAAATGGGCTTGCAACCTGTAGACATTGACGCTTTAGTTTTGGCTCGAACGTGGGAAAACCACGCGCCATAATGACAGGGAGCCGCAATTGGCCGACACTGCGAACAGTGATGCGTTCGTCGCCTTCGAACGTGTGCAAAAGAGTTATGACGGCGAAACGCTGGTCGTCAAAGACCTCAACCTCTCGATGCCCAAGGGCGAATTCCTGACCATGCTCGGCCCGTCCGGGTCCGGCAAGACCACCTGCCTGATGATGCTGGCCGGGTTCGAGACCGCCACCCATGGCGAGATCAAGCTGGACGGACGCCCGATCAACAACATCCCGCCCCACAAGCGCGGCATCGGCATGGTGTTCCAGAACTACGCGCTGTTCCCCCACATGACGGTGGCCGAGAACCTGTCCTTCCCGCTCGAGGTGCGCAAGATCGGCAAGTCGGATCGCGAGGCCAAGGTCAAGCGCGCGCTGGACATGGTGCAGATGGGCGATTTCGGAGGCCGCCGGCCCGCGCAGCTCTCTGGTGGTCAGCAGCAGCGCATCGCGCTGGCCCGCGCCCTGGTGTTCGAGCCCGAACTGGTGCTGATGGACGAGCCGCTCGGCGCGCTCGACAAGCAGTTGCGCGAACACATGCAGTTCGAAATCACCAACCTTGCGCATGAACTGGGCATCACCACGGTCTACGTGACCCACGACCAGACCGAGGCGCTGACCATGTCGGACCGCGTCGCCGTGTTCGACGATGGCCGCATCCAGCAGCTTGCGCCGCCCGACGAATTGTATGAAAGCCCCGACAACAGCTTCGTGGCGCAGTTCATCGGCGAGAACAACACGCTCGAAGGCACGATCAAGGAAATCAAGGACGACCTGTGCCTTGTCGAACTGGATGACGGCGAACTGATCGACGCCAAGCCCGTCAATGTCAGCAAGGTAGGCGACCGCACCACCATTTCGATCCGCCCCGAGCGGGTCGAGGTCGATACCGACAAGCTGGGCGAAAGCGCGCATACGCTGAAGGCCGAGGTGAAGGAATTCATCTACATGGGTGACGTGTTCCGCACCCGCCTGAGCGTGGCCGGCAAGGACGATTTCATCATCAAGACCCGCAACTCGGCCGATCAACGCCGCCTCAAGCCCGGCGAGCAGGTCGAGATCGGCTGGCTGCCGCGCGATTGCCGCGCGCTCGACGCGGTATAGGTCTTCTGTCATCGCGCCCCGCCGGGGCGTGATAAGCCTGAGGCACCGTCGTTTCCGCCCGTGACGCGGGGCCCACGAATTCAAAAACGGGACAATGTTGGGAGTATGATATGAAACTCACGAAAACCCTCATGGCCACCACCGCCCTCACGGTTGCCGGTGTGTCGGTGCAGGCACAGGACATGGCCGATTCCATGACCCTGGTGTCCTGGGGTGGCGCCTATCAGAAAAGCCAGGTGAATGCCTATGCCGCGCCCTACCAGGCCATGCATGAAGGCCTGGAAATCGTCTGGGACGAAAGCTCGGCCGAAGCCGTTGCCAAGCTGCGCGCGATGGACGAAGCCGGCAACGTGACCTGGGATGTGGTTGACGTTGTGGCCGCCGACGCGCTGCGCCTGTGCGACGAAGGCCTGGCGATGGAGATCGACCCAGACGAGCACTTGGCCCCCGCGCCGGACGGCACCTCGGCCGAGGACGATTTCGGTGACCTGCTGGTCGGTGACTGCTTCATCCCGCAGATCGTTTATTCGACCACCTTCGGCTACCGCACCGACATGGTGCCCGACGGCGTCGAGCCGCCGAACGACATCTGCGACGTGTTCGACCTGGAAACCTATCCGGGCAAGCGGTCGCTGGAAAAGCGCCCGATCAACAACATGGAATGGGCGCTCCTGTGTGACGGCGTCGCCAAGGACGAGGTCTACGACGTTCTGGCCACCGAAGAAGGCCAGCAGCAGGCCCTCGACAAGCTGGATACCATCAAGGACGACGTGATCTGGTGGTCGGCCGGCGCGGACACTCCGCAGCTTCTGGCCGATGGCGAAGTCTTCATGGGTTCCACCTACAACGGCCGCCTGTTCAGCGTGATCGAGGAGCAGGATCAGCCGGTCGCGATGATGTGGGATGCGCAGGTCTTCGACCTGGATGGCTGGATCATCCCCGCCAACCTGCCCGAGGATCGTCTGGCCCGCGCGCTGGACTTCATCTACTTCGCCACCGACACGCAGCGCCTTGCGGACCAGGCCAAGTGGATCTCCTATGGTCCGGCCCGTAAATCTTCGGCGCCACTGGTCGGTCAGCACGCGGATCTGGGCATCGACATGGCGCCGCACATGCCGACCGACCCGGAGAACGCCAAGAACACGTTCCTCTACAACTACGAGTTCTGGGCGGACTACCGCGACGACATCGACGCCAAGTTCCAGGCGTGGCTGGCGCAATAATCGCCCGGCCGACATGAAAAGGAGAGGGCCGTTCGCGGCCCTCTCGACACAATAAACAAACCAACGGGGACAAGATGAGCGATACCACCGAGACCACCGAGTCCGGGCCGGTGCTGTCCGCTGACGGAACGCCGCTGAAACGCAGCCTCAGACGCGCGCTTCGCGCTCAGAAGATGCGTGCCCTCGCGTTGATCGCACCCTTGCTGATCTTCGTTCTCGTGACCTTCATCGCACCGATCGCGGACATGCTGTTCCGCTCGGTCGAGAACCAGATCGTCTCGAACACCCTGCCGCGCACCGTGGTTGCGCTGCAGGACTGGGATGCCGACAGCGGCGAGCTTCCGTCGCCCGAGGTCTACGAGGCGCTTTACGACGACATGTTCCTCGCCGCCGAGGCCAAGGAACACACCCGCCTCGGCACCCGCCTGAACTATGAGCAGACGGGCATTTCTTCGCTGTTCCGCTCCACCGGCCGCGGCGTTGACGACATCGGCGAAGACCATGTCGATGCGCTGGAAGACCTCGACGAGGCGTGGGAGGACGAGGCCTTCTGGTATACGCTGATGACCGGCGGCGAGGGGGCCGAGCCGAACACCGCCCTGCTCGAGGAGCAGCGCAGGCGCCTTGCCGACCTGACCAGCGACAGCTTCGCTGGCGAGATCGGATTCGTGCCGGGGCAGGCCATTTCCGAGCTTCTGCCGCAGACCGCCCGCGCCTATACTGCCTTCGCGCTGTTCACCGTGATCGCGGACGAGGATGTCGTCGCCGAGGAAGAGCCGTGGGAGGCCGTCAAGGTCGCGCTGATCCAGGATCTCAAGGCCGGTGCAGATGTCGCCGGCTATGACGGGCCCGGCGCGGCCGAACTGGTCGCCGCGCAACAGATGGTCGCGGACCTGCCCCCGATCGATTTCAAGGCCGCGTTCCTGGCCGAGGACGAGGACTGGGGCGCGATCGAGAACTGGAAGACCATCCAGGTCTACAGCCCCGAATTCACTAGCGGGTATTTCCTGAACGCCGTTGACATGCAGAAGGGCCCCGACGGCCCCGAGGCCCGCCCCGAGAACCAGCAGATCTACATCATGCTGTTCCAGCGCACGCTGTTCATGTCGCTGGTCATCATGGGAAGCTGCATTCTTCTGGGCTATCCGATCGCCTATCTGTTGTCGAACCTGCCGGTGCGGACGGCGAACCTTCTGATGATCCTCGTGCTGCTTCCCTTCTGGACCTCGCTTCTGGTGCGCACATCGGCCTGGAAGGTGATGCTGCAACAGCAGGGCGTCATCAATGACACGCTGGTCTGGCTGGGAATCGTGGACGATGCCAGCCGATTGGTCATGATCAACAACCAGTTCGGCACGATCGTGGCGATGACCCACATCCTGCTGCCGTTCATGATCCTGCCGATGTATTCCGTGATGTCCACGATCCCGCCGTCCTACGTGCGGGCGGCGCGGTCGCTCGGGGCAACGAACTGGACCGCCTTCTGGCGGGTGTATTTCCCGCAGTCCGTGCCGGGGATCGGCGCGGGGTCGATCCTCGTCTTCATCCTCGCCATCGGCTACTACATCACGCCGGAGATCGTGGGCGGCACCACCGGCACGTTCATTTCGAACCGGATCGCCTATCACATCTCCAGCTCGTTGAACTGGGGCCTCGCGGCGGCACTCGGGTCGATCCTGCTGGCGGCCGTGCTGATCCTCTACTGGGCCTATGACAAGATCGTCGGCATCGACAACGTGAAGCTGGGGTGACGGACATGACGATTACAATGATACAACCGAAACCCGTCTCCTTCGTCGCGCCCGTGGTCGGCGCCGCCGGGGCCTTTGCCGGCTTGCTGGTGGGCACCGCACAGGGTGTTCCGCTTCTTGGGGTTGTCGCGGGCGCCGCGCTGACGGCGGCGCTGGCGTTCCTGTGGCTCGAGGTGTTCCGCAAGGAACGCATCGCGCGCTGGATCACCTTCCTTGGCTTCGGCGTGGCGGGGTTCGCCATCGGCGGGCTGATGGGGGGCGTGATCGGCCTGGCCTTCGGCTGGCTGTTCGGCTGGTTCATCTTCTGGCTGGGCGAGGGGCGTTACCGCGCCAAGCTGCCGCCCTACACCACACCCTTGCAGGTCTTCTATCACTTCCTGTTCCGGGTGATCTGCGGGCTGATCTTCTTCTTCCTCATCACGCCCATCGTGGTGGTGATGCCGCTCAGCTTCAACGCCGAGGATTTCTTCACCTTCACGCCCGAGATGCTGCGGCTCGATCCCGCGGGGTATTCGCTCAAGCATTACCGGGATTTCTTTACCAACGATGACTGGCAGCAGGCGATGTGGAACTCGATCTCCATCGCGCCGGTGGCGACCCTTCTGTCGGTCAGCTTCGGAACTCTCGCCGCCATCGGGCTCAGCTCGGAACACGTGCCGTTCCGCAGACCGATCATGGCGATCCTGATCTCGCCGATGATCGTGCCTCTCATCATCTCGGCGGCGGGGATGTATTTCTTCTACTCGCGGCTGGGGCTGCAAGGCACCTACTGGGGCGTCGTTCTGGCCCACGCGGCGCTTGGTATTCCCTTCGTCATCATCACGGTGACCGCGACGCTGGTGGGCTTCGACCGCTCGCTCACGCGGGCGGCCGCAAACATGGGCGCGAACCCTGTCACCACCTTCTTCCGGGTCCAGATGCCGCTGATCCTGCCGGGGGTGATCTCGGGCGGGCTTTTCGCCTTCATCACGTCGTTCGACGAGGTGGTCGTAGTCCTGTTCGTCGGCTCTGCCGGGCAGAAGACGCTGCCGTGGCAGATGTTCACCGGCCTGCGCGAACAGATCTCGCCGACGATCCTTGCGGTGGCGACGATCCTTGTGACGATCTCGATCCTGCTCCTGACCACGGTCGAGTTGCTGCGCCGCAGGTCCGAGCGGTTGCGCGGCATGTCGCCCGGCTGATCGGGGCAGATCGGACGCGGAAGGGCGGGGCCAGTGGCCCCGCCTTTTGCGTTCAGGGCATCCTGATCCGGTCGATCACCGTGCCGTCGAGGGCCTCGCATTCGGCCACCACGCGCCCCGTTCCACGCCCCGCAGCGCGTGGTTCACGGCCCTGTTCGGCCTGTCGCCGCAGATCGTCCAGCGTGGTCAGCGGCAGGCCCGCGCGCCGCACCGCCTGAGCCAGGTTGGGCCGCGCAGGGTGTACCGCGATCCCGGCTTCTGTCACGACGGCGCCGATGGTGGTGCCGGGCGTCGTTAGGCAGGTCAGCCGCTTGACCAGCTTTGGCAAACCTCCCGCGCGCAGAGGCGTGGTCACGATGGGCAGGCGCGCGCCGGCGGCGGTGTCGGCATGGCCCCCCGATCCGCCGATGATGCGGCCATCGCTGGCGCAGGTGACGTTGACGTTGAACTCCATGTCGATCTCGGCCGCGCCAAGGATCATCACGTCCAGTTGCCGTGCGATGCTGTCGGGGCGGTCGGGGCTGGCGTAGTCCTCGGCCGACATCGCCCGGTGATTCCTGTCCGTCGCATAGGACCGCACCGCCTCCAGATCGAAGGCCTGCACGTCCCACAGCCTGCGAAACAGCCCCGCGCGAAACATCTCGACCAGGGCGCCGGTGATCCCTCCGGCGGCGAAATCGCCGGTCAGGCCACGCTCGGACATCATGGGCGCCAAGGCGCGCGCCACGGCAAGCGAGGTTGCCCCCGCCCCGGTCTGAAACCGGATCCCGTCGCGCAACAGCCCCGAACAGGCGATCAGCCGCGCGGTCATGTCCGCGATGGCCCGCCCCTCGGCCGAAGGCGCGCGACCCGTGGTCCCCGAGGCGATCTGCCCGGCATCCCCGATCCTTTCCAC
>JAASSQ010000152.1 GCA_021767845.1 Roseovarius sp.
CTCGTCGGCAAGGTCCGTGCGCTCCCAGCTGAAGCCGCCATCCTCGGTCGGGACCCGCCCGAAATGGCCATAGGCGGCGGTGCGCGTGTAGATCGGTGCCAGCAGGCCAAGGTGGTCGCGGATGCCCCGCGGCGTCAGGCGCACCATCTCGCGCAGCGCCGTGGCAAGCTTGGCTTCATCCACGCGGCCGGTGCCCAGCGTGTCCACGTATATGGCCACCGGCTCGGGCACGCCGATCGCGTAGGCAAGCTGGATCTGGCACCGGTCGGCCAGCCCTGCCGCCACGACGTTCTTGGCCATGTAGCGCGAGATATAGGCGGCCGAGCGGTCCACCTTGGTCGGGTCCTTGCCCGAGAAGGCACCGCCGCCATGCGGCGCCGCGCCGCCATAGGTATCCACGATGATCTTGCGTCCCGTAAGGCCCGCGTCACCATCCGGCCCGCCGATCACGAACTTGCCGGTGGGGTTCACGATGATCTTGTCGTCCGAGGGCAGATCCCAGCCCTCTTCCTTGAAGCAGTCGGTGATATACGGCTTGACCATCGCGCGCACGTCATCCTGGCTCAGCCCCTCGACATGCTGGGTGGACACGACCACCGTGTCGATGCCGACGGGCTTGCCGTTGCGGTATTGCAGCGTGACCTGGCTCTTGGCGTCGGGGCCGAAATTCGGCTGCTTGCCGGATTTGCGGTCCTCGGCCATGTGGCGCAGGATCTTGTGCGCGAACTGGATCGGCGCCGGCATCAGTTCTTCGGTCTCGTTGCAGGCATAGCCGAACATGATGCCCTGATCGCCGGCACCTTCCTCGCCCTTGTCGCCCTCATCGACCCCCATGGCGATGTCGGCCGATTGCGCGTGAAGCCGGCAGACGATCTCGGCGTCCTTCCACGAAAAGCCCGCCTGTTCGTATCCGATGTCACGGATCGCGTCGCGGGCGATCTGTTCGACCTCCTTCAGCACGCTTTCGGGCCCCCGCACCTCGCCCGCGATGGTCAGGTGATCGGTGGTCGCCAATGTCTCGCAGGCCACGCGCGATTGCGGATCGGCCGCCAGGTAGGCATCAAGCACGGCATCCGACACCCGGTCGCACACCTTGTCGGGGTGCCCCTCGGACACCGATTCACTGGTGAAAAGCCAGGTCTTGTCGCTCATCTCGTTCCTTTCTCCACATCCGTGGGGTTTGGTTCGGTCTTGGCAAGTGAAAGTCGCGGGGATCAGGCAATCTTGCGTTGCGGGGCCGGTCTTTCGGGCCGGTAGGCCAGGCTCGGCGCCAGCCAGGTTTCGACCTCGGAAACTTCCATGCCCTTGCGCGCGGCATAATCGGCCACCTGGTCAGGCCCGATCCGGCCGATCCCGAAATAGGCCGCATCGGGATGCGAGAAATACAGCCCCGAAACAGCCGCCGCCGGCCACATGGCGCAGGATTCCGTCAGGCGCACACCGGTATGGGTCGGCGCGTCCAGCAAATCGAACAGCGTGTGCTTTTCGGTATGGTCGGGACAGGCCGGATAGCCCGGCGCCGGGCGGATGCCGCGATAGGCCTCGCGGATCAGCGCCTCGTTGTCCAATGCCTCGTCCGCGGCATAGCCCCAAAGGCTACGGCGCACGCGGGCATGAAGCGCCTCGGCAAAGGCCTCGGCGATCCGGTCGCCAAGGGCTTGAACCATGATCGCGTCGTAGTCGTTGCCCTCGGCCTTGAACGCCTCGGCGAGATCATGCACCTCGCTGCCGGCGGTTACGGTGAAGCCGCCGACCCAATCCTCAGTGCCCTCGGGGGCCACGAAATCGGCCAGGCACATCTGCGGCGCACCGTTCGTCTTGTTGCGCTGCTGGCGCAGCTGCGGCATCCGGGCCCGTTGCGTCTTGCGGGTCTCGTCGGTCCAGACGACGATATCGTCGCCTTGAGCATTGGCCGGCCACAGGCCCACGACGCCACGGGGACTGAACCAGCCCTCGGCCTCGATCCGGTCCAGCATCTTCTGCGCATTGTCGTAAAGCTCGCGCGCGGCGGGCCCCTTGTCGGGATCGTCGAAGATCTTCGGGAACTTGCCCTTCATCTCCCAGGTGTTGAAAAACGGCGTCCAGTCGATGAAGTCGCGCAGCGCGGCAACATCCATGTCATCGATCACGGTCAGGCCCGGCGTCTGCGGCGCGGGCGGGGTGTAGTCCTGCCAGCGGCCATCGAATTTCGCGGCGCGCGCCTCGGCAATCGGGGCGGTCGGCCTGTCGCCGGTGCCCGCGGCCCCGGCGCGCATCTTTTCCTGCTCTTCGGCCACATCGGCCAGGTAGGCAGGCGCCGCCGTCTTGGACAGAAGCTTGGAAACCACGCCCACGGCCTTCGAGGCGTCATCGACGTGGATCACCCCGTGCTCGTATTCCGGCGCGATCTTCAGCGCGGTGTGCTTTTTCGATGTGGTCGCCCCGCCGATCAGCAAGGGCAGGTTCAGGCCCTGCCGCGTCATCTCGGCGGCCACGTCCACCATCCGGTCCAGCGACGGGGTGATCAGGCCCGACAGGCCTATGATATCGACCTTTTCGGCCTTGGCTGTTTCAAGAATGTCCTCGGCGGGCACCATGACGCCGAGGTCCACCACGTCGTAGTTGTTGCACTGCAAGACCACGCCCACGATGTTCTTGCCGATATCGTGCACGTCGCCCTTCACAGTGGCCATCAACACCTTGCCTTTGGCCGAGGTATCGCCCGAAAGCCGCTTTTCCTCTTCCATGTAGGGAAGCAGATGCGCCACCGCGGCCTTCATCACCCGCGCCGACTTGACCACCTGCGGCAGGAACATCTTGCCGGCACCGAAAAGATCGCCGACGACGTTCATCCCGTCCATCAGCGGCCCCTCGATCACGTCGAGCGGCTTTTCGGCCCGCTGGCGGCATTCCTCGGTGTCCTCGACCACGTAATCGGTGATGCCGTGCACCAGCGCATGTTCCAGCCGCTTTTCCACCGGCTGTTCGCGCCACTTGGGGTCTTCCTTCTTGGACGCTTCGCCGGACCCCTTGTACTTGTCCGCGATCTCCAGCAGCCGCTCGGTCGCATCGTCGCGCCGGTTCAGCAGCACATCCTCGACCCGCTCGCGCAGTTCGTCGGGGATGTCGTCATAAACGGTGATCTGCCCGGCATTGACGATCGCCATGTCCATTCCAAGCGGAATGGCATGATACAGGAAGGCCGAATGCATCGCCTCGCGCACCGCGTTGTTGCCGCGGAAGCTGAACGACACGTTCGACAGCCCGCCCGAGACATGCACATCCGGCATCGCCTCCTTGATCATGCGGGTCGCCTCGAAAAAGGCGTTGGCATAATCATTGTGCTCCTCGATACCCGTCGCCACGGCGAAAATGTTGGGATCGAAGATGATGTCCCACGGCTCGAACCCGGCCTTCTCGGTCAGCAGGTCGTAGCTGCGTTTGCAAATGTCGAACTTGTGCTGGGCGGTCTCGGCCTGCCCGTTCTCGTCGAAGGCCATGACGACCACCGCCGCCCCGTAGCGGCGGATCGTGCGGGCCTGGTCCAGAAACGCCTCCTCGCCCTCTTTCAGCGAGATCGAGTTGACCACCGCGCGCCCCTGCACGCATTTCAGGCCCGCTTCGATCACCTCGAACTTGGAGCTGTCGATCATCACCGGCACGCGGGAAATATCCGGCTCGGACGCAATCAGGTTCAGGAAGGTGCGCATCGCCTCTTCTGAATCGAGCAGCCCCTCGTCCATGTTCACGTCGATGATCTGCGCGCCGTTCTCGACCTGCTGGCGTGCCACGTCCAGCGCCGTGGCGTAGTCGCCTTCCATAATGAGTTTCTTGAACCGCGCCGACCCGGTGACGTTCGTGCGCTCGCCGATATTGATGAAGTTGGAAACAGACATGCTCATGCCGCGCCCTCCTGCGTGGCCGCGCCCGGAAGTTCGAACATCTCAAGCCCGCTCAGGCGCATGTGCCGCACCTTCTGGGGCAGCTTGCGGGGGGGCTTGCCCTTCACCGCCTCGGCGATCGCGCGGATATGGTCGGGCGTGGTGCCACAGCAGCCGCCGACGATATTCACAAGCCCCGCATCGGCCCATTCGCCCAGATGCGCCGCCGTTTCCTCGGGCGTTTCGTCATAGCCGCCCATTTCGTTGGGCAGACCGGCGTTGGGATAGGCGCTGACCCGCGTGTCGGCGACCTGAGACAGGGTGCGCACGTGCTGGCGCATCTCGCCCGCGCCAAGCGCGCAGTTCAACCCGATGGAAAACGGCCGCGCATGGCTCATGGAAACCCAGAACGCCTCGGGCGTCTGGCCAGTCAGCGTGCGCCCCGACCGGTCCGTGATCGTGCCCGAGATCATCAGCGGCGGGATGGTCACCCCCTCGTCGGACAGGCTGTCGATGGCGAAAAGCGCGGCCTTGGCATTGAGCGTGTCGAACACCGTTTCGATCAGCAGGAGATCGGCCCCCGCCTCGATCAGCGCGCGCGCGGCGGCGCCATAGGCCTCTGCCAGGTCATCGAAGGTGACGGCACGGAACCCCGGGTCGTTCACATCGGGCGAGATGCTTGCGGTCTGGTTGGTCGGCCCGATCGCGCCGGCCACCCAGCGGGGATGGTCGGGCGTGGCCACCGCGTCGATCGCCTCGCGGGCCAGGCGCACCGATGCCGCGTTCATCTCGGCCACCAGGTCGGTCATGTCGTAATCCGCCTGGCTGATCGAATTGGCACCGAAGGTGTTGGTGCACAGGATGTCCGCGCCGGCCTCGAGGAACCCCTTGTGGATGTCGCGGATCATGTCGGGACAGGTCAGCGACAGCAGCTCGTTGTTGCCCCCCACGTCGCTCGGGTGATCGGCAAAGCGGTCCCCGCGATAGGCGGCCTCGTCCGGCTTTTCCTGCTGGATCATCGTGCCCATGGCACCGTCCAGCACCAGGATCCGCTCCGCGGCGGCGGTTACAATGTCGGTCTTGTCAGTCATTCGATTCAGCGTCCTTCAGGCGGCATTTTCCGCCGGTATATCAGGTGTCAGGCCAAGTGTCCGGCAAACCGCCAGGCTGACCTTGGGTTGGTTGAGCGTATAGAAATGAAACTCGGTCAGGCCCGCCTCGATTAGGCGGCGGCACTGCTCGGCGGCGACGCCGGTTGCCACCATCGCGCGGGTCTCCGGCGCGTCGTCCAGCCCGTCGAACATCTGGCACATCCAGTCCGGCATCGACGCACCGCAGCCTTCCGAAAACCGTTTGAGGCTGGCGAAATTCGCGACCGGCATGATGCCCGGCACGATCGGCGCCTCGATGCCCGCCGCCCGCGCCCGGTCCACGAACCGCAGGATCGTGTCGGTGTCGAACGCATATTGGGTGATCGCGCGCGCCGCGCCATTGTCCAGCTTGCGCTTGAGGTGATCCAGATCGGCGTCGGCACTGCTGGCCTCGGGGTGCACCTCGGGATAGGCCGCGACCGAGATATCGAAATCCCCGACCCGCCGCAGCGCCGCGACCAGTTCCGAGGCATCGCGATAGCCGTCCTCGGGCACACGCTCACCGTCGGGCAGATCACCGCGCAGGGCGACGATCTGCCGGATTCCTTTTTCCCAAAGCCCCTCGATCTGCCGGTCGATCTCGGCGCGGGTCGCGCCGACGCAGGTCAGGTGATGCGCCACGGGCCGTCCCGTGCGGTTGCGCACCATGTCCACCACGCGCGCCGTCCTGTCCCGCGTGGTGCCGCCTGCCCCGTAGGTCACCGAGAAGTATTCGGGGTTGGCCGCGCTCAGCCGGGCCACGCTGTCGCCCAGCCGGGTGATGCCCGCGTCAGTCTTGGGCGGGAAGAGTTCGAATGAAATCGACAGATTGTCGGACGGACCTGTCATGTTCCGGTTCTCCATCTGGTGATCGGGAAAGCGGCGAACCGGCGAAGGTGCCACGCACCTCCGCCGTTCCCGTCATTGCCTGACAGGCTTGCGGAACTGCTGGATGCCCCAGGCGAGATAGCCATCATCCGCTGCCTTGACCCAGTTCTGCAAGCCGACCGCCATCTTGTCGAGATATGCCGCCGAGCAACCTTTTCCACGCAGTTCGTCGTAATGGGCCAGAAGCTCTTCGCGAACCCTGTGATAATGGGTTCTCAGATCGGCGACCGCGTCTTCCTGCCACACGGTCTCGAAACCGATCGCCTCGGCCGTTTCGCGATAGAACCGCGGCGACCCAAGGCTGTTGAGTTGAAGGCGGTCATAAACCGGCTGCAACACGCCTTCGGGCACGTCGTCGGCCTGCATCGGGTCGGTGAAGATCAGGTGACCGCCGGGCTTGAGCACCCGCCACGCCTCGGCCAGCACCTTGTCGCGCTGGTCTGAATGCAGAAAGGCGTCCTGGCTCCAGACCACGTCATAGCTTTCGTCGGCCTCCGGCACATCCTCGAACACGCCGTGCCGCACGCCGATCTTGCCGGCCAGCCGGGCGGCACGGACCTTGCCGATATTGTATTCGTTCTGCGTCTCGGACAGGTTCAGGCAGACCGCTTCGCACCCCGTCTTGCGCACCAGCGTGCGCATGGCGCCGCCATACCCCGCGCCCAGGTCCAGCACGCGCGATCCCGAATCCAGCTTCGGCAGCGCCTCGATCATGCCGTCGATCGTCGCGTCGCTGGCCGCGCGGATATCCGAGGTCTCGGAATACCGCCCGATATGCAGATCCTCGCCCCCCCAGATCGTGGAATAGAAGGTATCGGCGTCGTCGCTGTCGTAATATTCCTCGGTGATGTCGCGGATATCGGCCGCGCCGTTACCGCCGTTGCCGCCCCAGCGGCTGACATGCAGTGCGGATTTCTCGGCGACGTGAATGAAGAAATCCGGCTCGTCCTCGGCATAGGTTTCCTGAAAATCGCCATAGGTGCGGACCCGCTCGAACCCGGCTTCGCGGAGCAGGCGGCGCATGTAATCCTTGCGGATCGGGCACATGTTCAGCGTGAATTCCGACTTGTCGGGAAAGGAATAGCGCATCCGGCACAG
>JAASSQ010000153.1 GCA_021767845.1 Roseovarius sp.
CCGGCGCGGGATGCGCGGCGGTGGCGCATGATCTGTCCGATCGGGACGGTCTGGCCGATCTGGCGCGCGCGGTCTCGGACCCGTTCGGGCCGCCGGATATCGTGGTCCACGGCGCCGGGATCAACACGCGGGAGCCGGCCGACGAGGTCACGCCCGAAGGCTGGGACATCACGCTGGCACTGAACCTGTCCGCGCCGTTTTTCCTGAGCCAGCAGCTTGTGCCGTCGATGAAAGAGCGGGGCTGGGGCCGGATCGTCAACTTCGCCTCGTTGCAGACGTGGCGGGCTTTTCCGGGCGGTGTGGCCTATGGCGCCAGCAAGGCGGGGATCGCGCAACTGACCCGCGCCATGGCCGAGGCGTGGTCGCCGCACGGGATCACCGCCAATGCCATCGGGCCGGGGTTTTTCCGCACGGAGTTGACCGCGCCGGTCTTTGACGACCCCGAGCGCGCGGCGCGCAACGCGGCGGCCACCTGCATCGGCCGCAATGGTGAGGTCGAGGATCTGGACGGGCCGCTGCTGTTCCTCGTGTCGCCCGCATCGGATTACGTGACGGGGCAGGTGCTGATGGTCGATGGCGGGTTCACCGCGAAATGAAGGCGCTTGTCTATACCGGGGCCGAGGCGTTCGATTTTCGCGACGCGCCCAAGCCCGAGCCCGCGGCGGGCGAGGTCTTGATCCGGGTCGAAAGCGTTGGCATCTGCGGGTCGGACATGCACGCCTATCTGGGCCATGACGAGCGCCGCCCCGCGCCCCTGATCCTGGGCCACGAGGCGGCAGGCGTGATCGAAACCGGACCACGCCAAGGCACGCGCGTCACGATCAATCCGCTGGTGACCTGCGGCACCTGCCCGGCCTGCACCGCGGGGCGCGACAACCTGTGCCCGGAGCGGCAGATCATCTCCATGCCGCCGCGCGAAGGGGCCTTTGCCGAGTGGCTGACCATGCCCGAAGGCAACCTTGTCCAGGTGCCGGAGCACGTCAGCGCCGACCAGGCGGCCTTGGCGGAACCGATCGCTTGTGGCTGGCACGCCGCGCGCCTGGGGCTGGCGGCGCTTGATACCGGGCACCGCCCACGCGCCCTGGTGCAGGGGGGCGGGGCAATCGGCCTTGGCGCCGCGCTGAGCCTTGCCGCGCAGGGCATCGACGATGTGACGATCCTGGAGCCCAACGTGATCCGGCGGCGTTACCTGTCGCTGATCTGCGGGCAGAGGGCGCTTGATCCCGATGCCCTGGAGGCGGATGCGCTTTATGACATCGTGATCGACGGGGTGGGATACGAGGCGACACGCGCACAGGCCACGGCCCTTGCGCGGCCCGGCGGCGTGATCGTGCATATCGGCCTGGGCCAGCCGGCGGGCGGGCTGGATGTGCGGCGGATGACCTTGCAGGAGATCACCTTCATCGGCACCTATACCTACACGGCCCGCGATTTCCGGCAGACCGCGCAAGCGATGTTCGATGGCAGGCTGGGGCCACTGGATTGGACCGAGGCGCGCCCGCTTTGCGAGGGGCAACGGGCCTTTGCCGGTATTCGCAAGGGCACCGTCGCGTCGCCCAAGATCATCCTGAAACCGGGTCGCTGAACGCCGGCTCAGAGCACCTCGATCACGTCCTTGTCGATCGCCAGCATGTAGCCGCGCCGCGCGATGTTCTTGACCAGAAGCTCGCTGACCATCTGGTTGCCGAGCGTGTCGCGAAGGCGCTTGATCCGTGTGGCGCCGGCGGCCTCGTCGCACTCGGCCGGGGGGCGGCCCGAGATCACGGCCTCGATCTCGGCCCCTGACAGCACGTCGTCGTCCATGCGGGCCTCGGCCAGCACGGCAAGCGTTTCCATCGCCGCATCCGTCAGCTTGAACCCCATGTTGTTGAGGTAAACGGTATTCTCTTCGCGCGTGATGAGCAGGGAACTGACCTGGATGCCCGATTTCTCGATCTGTGCCATGCGGCGGTTCATCGCCACCAGCATCACCAGGAACACCAATGCGGCCACCAGAAGCGCGGTGGCAAAGACCAGCAGAACGAAGATCACCATGCGGTAGCTGGCCAGCGTTTCCGAAAACGCCGTGCCGGACAGCGCGAGGATTTCCAGCAGCTTGATCTCGGCATCCGAGGTCAGGGCATCGTTCTCGACGAAGATCCGTTCGACCCGTGCGTTGAACGCCCCGGCATCGGGCAGGGTCAGGAACAGGAACACGGCGGTCAGCCCGAGGATCGCCACGATGGCGGCGACGCCGAGGATGACCACCCTGTTGCCGGATCGGCGGGCGTCGGCAGCTGAGCCGGAGCCGGTGTTCACATCGCGTCCTTTCCTACTCGTCCCGAACCGACAGCACCTTGAGCAGGGTCATGCCCCGTGCCGCCATGCGCGCCTGCAACTGCTTGCGGGCGTTTGCCTTGGTGCAAGGCCCGTCGATCTGCGCGACATCGTAATGAAGCTCGAGCGGGTTGTCGCGCTTGGCCTTGTATTCGGCAAGGCAGGCGGCCTGTGCCGCGCCCGCGCCAGTCACGGCAAGGCAGGCGGCAACCATGAGAAATGTGTGTATGCGTGTCATGTGGCGAAGATGCGCCGAACCGCGTGGCTATTCAATATCGCGCGGGCCGTCGGCGGGCTGCTATCGGATAACAGGGGCACGATATTGCCTGTCGTTGGCGGTCGGGCGGACCATTGGGGCATGCCTGTCCGGCGATGCCGTCGGACGATTTCACCGTAATTCGAGAAAGGACAGCCCCCATGTTACATCGCAGGTTAATCGCAACAATCCTTGCCGCCTCGGTCGCCGTCACCGGGCTTACGGCCGCCCCGGCCCGCGCCGACAATTCGGATCTCGCCAAGGTTCTTCTGGGTGCCACGGCCCTGGTGGTGATCGGCAGCGCCATCGCCGAGGGCGCAGACCGCGACCGCCGCGTGATCCATCGCGCGCCGCCCCGAACCAAGGTGGTCAGGCACCATCATCGCTACAAGGCGCCGGTGAGTCACCGCGGGGCCTATGCGCCGGTGCGGCGGCACGGGGCCTATGCGCCTGTCCGGCATCGGCAGGTGCACAGCCACGCCCCGCGCAGGGTGCAGCCCGGCCGCGCCCGCATCGCGCTGCCCAAGGCGTGCCGGGTCAGGAACGCGGGCAACCGCACCGTTTACAGTGCCCGCTGTCTGCAGCGCCGGGGGTATTGAGGCCGATGCACGTCCGGGCCGGAAAAGGGAAGGGCACCCCTCTTCCCTTTTGCAATTGCGCGCGGCCTTTGGCATGAGAAGCCATGACAAACGGACCGGATTTCGAGCTTGAGACGGCGGCAATGGCAGACGGTGCCTTGCGGATCGCCGGGGTGGACGAGGTGGGCCGCGGCCCGCTGGCCGGGCCCGTCACCGCCGCGGCGGTGGTGCTGAACCCGGCGCGCTTGCCCGACGGGCTGAACGATTCCAAGCGGCTGACGGCCAAGCGGCGCGCGGCGCTTTACGAGGCGGTGTTCGAGATGGCCGAGGTGTCGATTGCCCATGCCACGGTGCCCGAAATCGACGAGTTGAACATCCTGCGCGCCTCGCACCTGGCGATGGAGCGGGCGGTTGCCGGGTTGGCCACGCAGCCCGATCTGGCCCTGATCGACGGCAACCTGATCCCCCGAAACCTGACCGTACCGGCGCGCGCCGTGATCAAGGGAGATGGCAAATCGGTGTCCATCGCGGCGGCCTCGATCGTGGCGAAAATCACCCGGGACCGCATCATGTGGGATTTGGCGCAACAGTTTCCGGGCTACGGCTGGGAGAGCAATTCGGGCTACCCCTCGAAAGGTCACAGGGCGGCACTTCAAAATATTGGGATCACCCCACACCATAGACGATCCTTCAAGCCGGTACACAATATCTTGTATCAAGAAAAATATATAAGTGACTGATTCAAAAAAGAAATTGACGGCGAATCGGGTTTGACTCATTTTTGACCTCAACGACCAGAGCGCCAAAGCGCCGGGCAATGAGGCAGAGAATGAAAACGATGACCAAGTCCAAGGGCGCGGCCGCGCTCCCCCTGAACACGATTCTTGACGGCGATTGCATCGAGGTGATGAACAGCCTTCCCGAGGCATCCGTTGACCTGATCTTCGCCGATCCGCCTTACAACCTGCAACTGCGCGGCGATTTGCACCGCCCCGACAACAGCGCCGTTGACGCCGTTGACGATGCCTGGGACCAGTTCGCCAGCTTCGAGGTCTATGACCGGTTCACCAACGAATGGCTCAAGGCGGCGCGGCGTCTGCTCAAGCCCAATGGCGCGATCTGGGTCATCGGCTCTTACCACAACATCTTCCGCGTGGGCGCGGCGCTGCAGAACAATGGATACTGGATCCTGAATGACGTGGTCTGGCGGAAATCGAACCCGATGCCGAATTTCCGCGGCAAGCGCCTGACCAATGCGCATGAAACGATGATCTGGGCCTCCAAGCAGGAGGGCGCGAAATACACGTTCAATTACGAGGCGCTGAAATCGCTCAATGACGGGGTGCAGATGCGCTCGGACTGGGTGCTGCCGATCTGCACGGGACACGAGCGCCTGAAGGACGAGGACGGCGGCAAGGCGCATCCGACGCAAAAGCCCGAAAGCCTGCTGCACCGTGTTCTGGTGGGCACGACCAATCCCGGCGACGTGGTTCTGGACCCGTTCTTCGGGACCGGCACCACGGGGGCCGTGGCCAAGATGCTGGGCCGCGATTACATCGGGATCGAGCGCGAGGAAAGCTATCGCAAGGTTGCGGAAAAGCGGCTGCGCGCGGTGCGGAAATACGACCGGCAGGCGTTGGAGGTGTCGGCCTCCAAGCGGGCCGAGCCGCGGGTGCCCTTCGGGCAGTTGATCGAGCGCGGGATGCTGCGCCCCGGCGAGGAATTGCTGAGCATGAATGGCCGCCACAAGGCCAAGGTGCGCGCCGACGGAACGCTGGTGGGCGATGACGTGAAGGGCTCGATCCACCAGGTGGGTGCGGCCCTGGAAGGCGCGCCGAGCTGCAACGGCTGGACCTACTGGTGCTTCAAGCGCGACGGCAAGACCGTGCCGATCGACCTGCTGCGCCAGCAGATCCGCGCCGAAATGGCCGAACGGCCGAACTGAGAACACCCCTTTCAAGAACACCGCCGGTGCCTGTGGCCTGACAACATGGGCACTCAACTTGTGCCCCGCCCTTGTGGCGGGGCTTTTTTCGTCGGGCCGGGCGCCGGTGCGAGGGGCCAGCCCCTCGCGCTCCCCGGGGTATTGGGGCCAAGAAGAAGACAGGTTTGGCGGCCGAGGGAGGGGGCGGCAAAATCGGAGTGGCGTGCTATGTCGTGAAGTGCACGGCCACGGGAGACGGCAGATGGCGCATATTCTGGTGATCGGAGCAAGCCGGGGGATCGGGCTGGAAGTGGTCCGGCAAGGGCTGGAGCGGGGCCACCGCATCCGGGCGTTGGCGCGCAGCGCCGACGGCATCGCGATCAATGACCCGGCGCTTGAGAAGGTGATGGGAGATGCCACCGACCCGGCCAGCCTGGCGCAGGCGCTTGACGGGGTGGATGCGGTGGTTCTGGCGCTTGGCGTGCCGAAGGATTGGCGGTTCGTTCTGAAGCCGGTGACCCTGTTTTCCGAGGCGACCCGGACGCTTCTGCCCCTGATGGCGGAAGCGGGGGTGCGCCGGCTGGTTGCCGTGACCGGCTTTGGTGCAGGGCGCAGCCGCGCCGCCCTGAGCAGCCTTGAAAAGCTGCCGTTCAAGGCGGTGATGGGCCGGGCCTATGACGACAAGAGCCGCCAGGAAGAGATGATCGAGGGCAGCGGGCTGGACTGGACCATCGTGCGCCCCGGCATCCTGACGAACAACCGGCGCACGGGTGATTACAAGGTGCTCGAGGCGCCCGAGGCGTGGCGCAACGGCATGATCCCGCGCGCCGACGTGGCTGATTTCATCCTGACCGCGATCGAGGACGGCAGTCACCTGCTGGCCGACCCGGTGCTTGTGCGCTGATTACCGGGGCAGGGGATTGAGCGCCTTGTTATAGGGTGCCCAGTCGGTGATCTCGGGGTAGAAGGTCTTGCGCCACTGTCGCACGCGGGGGTTCATCACCCGCCGCCAGACCGGCGGGATCATCGCCGCCATCGTCATGATCGGGTAGCCGTAGGGCAGTTGCGGCGCCTCGTCCTCGTCGTAGTTCTGCAGCAGGGGAAACCGGCGGTCGGGTTTGTAATGATGGTCGGAGTGGCGCTGCAAGTTGATCAGCAGCCAGTTCGACGCCTTGTGCGCGGCGTTCCAGCTGTGCTGGGGTTTGACGTGCTCGTACTTGCCGTCGCCCAGATGCTTGCGCGTCAGCCCGTAGTGTTCGACATAGTTGACCAGTTCCAGCTGCCACACCGCGACGAAGGCTTGCCAGACGAACAGCGCCAGCCCGGCCCATCCGCCGATCAGCCCGGCAAGGACCAGCATGAAGGCCTGCAGCCCCCAGTAGCGCCAGAACGGGTTGCGGCGATCCGTCCAGGCCAGGTTCTTTCGGGCCAGGAGCGCCTTTTCGGCCTTGAAGGATGAAACGAGCGATTCCTTCAGAACCCGCGGGAAGAACCGGTGGAATCCCTCGTTATAGCGCGCCGTAACAGGGTCGCGCGGGGTGCCGACATGCAGATGGTGCACGCGCAGATGCTCGGACCGGAAATGCGAATAGAGCACCATCGCCAGCAACACGTCACCGAGGAAGCGTTCGGCCTTGTCCTTCTGGTGCATGAGCTCGTGCGCGTAGTTGATGCCGACGGTGCCGGTGATGACACCGACGCCGAAGAACAGCACGATGGTTTCCAGCGTGGAAAGATGCGCGCCGCCCGGCCCGGTGACATACCAGATCATCCAGAAGAGCAGCGCGAATTGCACCGGCGCCCAGATCAGGGTGATCGCCTTGTACCAGGTCAACTGGCCTTCTTCGGTGTCCAGGTCGGCATTGTCGGTATTGAGGCCGAG
>JAASSQ010000154.1 GCA_021767845.1 Roseovarius sp.
CCCGCCTCACCTCCGAGGCCGCCGACGTGCTCTTCCACCTGCTCGTCATGCTGCACGCGCGCGGCGTGCCCCTCTCCGACGTGATGGAGGAACTCGCCCGCCGCCAATCCCGCTCCGGCCTTCAGGAAAAAGCGTCGCGCCCGACATGATCCGCCACATCGTCTTCTTCAACGCCCGCAACCCGGACGATCTCGACCGCATCCGCGACGGGCTTGAAACCCTCGCCGGCATCCCCCACGCCCGCCATTTCG
This sequence comes from Roseovarius sp., assembly GCA_021767845.1. Taxonomy (GTDB): domain Bacteria; phylum Pseudomonadota; class Alphaproteobacteria; order Rhodobacterales; family Rhodobacteraceae; genus Roseovarius. The sequence goes on from JAASSQ010000154.1 coordinate 252, forward strand.
AGGTGGGCCGCAACCTCCATGCCGACCGCCTGACCGGGGCCGAGGTCGATTTCGTCGTCTATGCCGAGTTCGACAGCGAGGCCGATCTCGCCGCCTACAAGGCCCACCCACTCTATCAACGCGCGATCGACAGGGTGAAACCGCTGCGCGACATGCGCATCGCCGCCGACATCGAAAGCGGCTGACCCGTTCTCCTGTTCGAAAATATCCCGGGGGAGTCGCGGCCCAACGGGCCGCGGCGGGGGCAGCGCCCCCTGCCCGCCTAGAGTTTCGAGGAAATCACCCCGGTATTGAACCCGCCCATCCGCAACTCGCCGAACAGGCGTTGATACTCGATCTTCGGGCAGCGGTTCATCACCACGTCCACCCCGCGCGCCCGCGCGGCCTCGGCGGCGGCCTCGTTCACGACGCCGATCTGCATCCAGACGGTCTGCAAGCCGGGAAACCTGTCCAGCGCCTCGTCCACGATGGGCGGCACGTGCTCGGGGCGGCGGAAGATGTCCACCATGTCCACCCCGTCCTCTATCTCGCCCAGGCTGGCCACGACCCGCGCCCCGAACACCTCCTTGCCCGCGTGGCCCGGGTTGACAGGCACCACCTCGAACCCCTTGAGGCCCAGGTAACGCGCCACGTAATAGCTGGGCCGCACCGGGTTCATCGACATGCCGACCACCGCGATCCGCCTGGTGCGGGTCAGGATGTCGCGCAGAAAGGCATCTGTGTAGTCCTCGCTCATGCGCGTCATCCTATCCCGGCCGCGCGCAAGAAAAAAGCGCCCAAGGAAACCTTGGGCGCCAGTCACGGAACGAGGGACAGTGAAGCGAAACGCCGATGTTCCGTATCGACGCTTCACTGGATTATCTAGGATCGTGCGCGCCGATATAAAGGGCGCGCGCCGGGCATGTGATCACATTCCCGCGACCGCGCGCATACCGCCTCAGTCGAAGATATCCTCGACCACGTCCCAGATCTCGCTGAACACCTTGCGCGTCAGCGATTTCCGCCGCTTTTTCCTGCGTGGCCGACAGGCGCGCTCGCCCAGGGCGTGGCGGCGCTCTTCCTCCCAGTCCACCTGCACCTTGCGCCGCCTGTTCCGCGGCACGGGCGCCGACGCCGGGATACCCGGCTTGCGGGGCTTGTCGCGCGGCTGCGGCATCGCCTTCATCTCGTGCAGCGGGGCACCGCAGGCCGAACAGGTCAATTCATGCCGTCCCCGGTCCAGCACCAGCGCCGCGCGGGTGCCGCAATAATTGCAAGTGGCGATCTTGTGGGCCATGTCCCCTCGGAAATCCTAATGCGCTCTGGAGGCATATAGGGCGACCGCCGCAGCGTTGGAGACGTTGAGCGACCCGAAATCCCCGGAAAACCCGATCTTCACCAACTGGTCGCAGGTCTCGCGGGTCTTTTCACGCAGGCCCGGCCCCTCGGCGCCCAGCACCAGCGCGACGGGCTGATCTCGCCGGCCCTCCATCGCGGCCTCGATGGTCTCTTTGGCCTCGCCCGCCAGCCCCAGGACCGCGTAGCCCATGTCCTTCAGCGCCTCCATCGCGCGCGCCAGGTTCGGGACACGCAGGTATGGCTGGCGCTCCAGCGCACCGCTGGCGGTCTTGGCCAGGGCGCCGGTTTCGGGGGCGGAATGGCGATGCGGCGCGATCACCGCACAGGCCCCGAACACCTCGGCCGAGCGCAGGATCGCACCCACGTTGTGCGGGTCGGTCACCCGGTCCAGCAGCACCACGCGCGGCGCCCCGGCGCCAGGCGGCGCAGCGCAGACCTCCTCCAGCTTGCCCCAATCCAGCGGCCTGACCTCCAGCGCCGCGCCCTGGTGCACCGATTGCGGATCGAGCGGCGCGGGAAACTTGCGCGGGTCGGCCATCTCGGGCGCGATCCCGCCCGCCGCGATCGCCTCGCCCAGCCGGTCGGCGGCGTTCTTGGTCACGATCAGCCGCAGCTTTTCCCGCGCGGGGTTGTGCAGCGCATCGCGCACCGCGTGCAGCCCGAACAGCCACACGGTTTCCGCTCCGGCAGCCTTTTTCGCCTGCTCTTTCTCGATCACCCAACGGGGTTTTTTCGTGGCCATGCGCGTCCCTTTCAGCAGCGCGGCGACAATGCGGGCGCGTCCCGCGCTCTGCAAGCGATTTTCCGGTTGACGCTGCAGGGCCGCTTTTCTACATACGCCCCCACGCCCGGCGCTTCGGCTCCGGGTCGTGGGCGACAGGCCGCAAGGTGTGGCAGGGGACTGTAACTCCCTCGCGGAGACGCATGCTAGGTTCGATTCCTAGGTCGCCCACCATCGCTCCCCCATCAGGTTCAGTGTGACAGGTCGTCTGGCGCAGCACGGCTCGAGCTTCCTGTCAGCCGCCCGCTACCGCCACGCCCGACAGGCGCAGCAACGCCATCGTCGCACTCGACACCGCCAGCGCCCAGCCGAACGAGGTCAGCGTGCCGATGATGACATATTCGCTCGCTCGCTGTTCCTTGGTCGCCTCGAATCGCAGCAGCGACTTGGCCGCGATCAGGAAGCCGATCCCCGACGGCTCGCCGATCAGCACCAGCAGGAAGATCACCGCGCGTTCCAGCTGCCCGATCCTCTGCCCCGCCTTCGGCAATCCCTGGTCCTTGAAATCCTGCGCGTAGGGGGCGGTGACCATCCCCACGGCATGGCCGCCCGCGATCACCGTCAGCACGAATCCCGACAGCAGCAGGGCGGGCGCAACCGTCGCCCCGGCCCAGGGGGCCCAAAGCCCGGCCGACACGGCCCCCGGCCAGTAAAGCGCCGCAGCCGCAAGGCTGACCAGATGCGCCGCCTGGTCGGTGGCGAAGGCGGCGAACCGCGTTCGCATCCCCACCGGCAGCCCCCATGTCTTGACCGCGTCGATGACCAGATGGGCGCTCGCGACCGCCAGCGCCGGCGCCCACGCCCCGCCCAGCGCCACGAGGTTCAACGCCGCCACGACCGCAATATGCAGCGTGAACACGCCGACATGGCGCTTGCGCGCGACCATCCAGTCGGACTGGAAAACGAAATCCGCCAGCACATGCGCCAGCAGCAGCGCCGCGAAGGTTTCGATCATCGGTGCGCTTGGCGCAATCATTCCGGCTTGCCTTTCCCAAAAGAAAGCAAATTCACTTGCGCAACCCTTCGCCGGTGCCCTCCAGCGCCTCCAGCGCCGCCGCGATCGCCGGGAAACCCGCCGCCCAGGCGGCCTGGTCCACCGCCTGCCGCGAAATCCCCAGCCGCTCGGCCGCCTCGGCCCTTGTGCCCGCCTCGGGCGGCAGCAGTTCGGCCACCGCGCGGGCCTGCGCCTGCGTCCAGCCCTGCGCGAGATGGTCGGCCAGCCGCGCCGCCGCGGCCGCCGCACCGCCCGCCGAATCGTCAAGATGCCGCGCGGCGGGCAGGCTGTCCAGCAACCGGCCCGATGCGGTGAAGGCCGCGCCATGCGCTGCGTTCGGATCACGCCCCGGCATCTGCCCCGCCCCGGTGGCCAGCGCCACGCGCGTGGCGCGCGCCTTGTCCAGCCGCCGGACGCAGGCCCGAAGGTAAAGCGCCGCGCGCAGGCCCAGCGCGGGCGCGTCGAACGCCATCTGCCACCCGTCCCCGCCCCGCCGGGCAAAGCCCGCCACGCGCACACCCGGCCAGCCTGCCACCGCCTCGGCACCGGCGCCCAGCGCCTCCAGCGTGGCATCCAGCTCATCCGCGCCCAGATCGCCCGAGGCCACGATATCGCCTGTCAGAACCGCAAACATGGCCGCAAGCCATATCACTTGCAATGACGAAAAGCAAGTTTTTTCGCTTGCGCTCCGTGCCAATTGCCCCGCACCCCCGCATCCCCTCTTCTGCCCGTGCCGCATCGCCCCTATACTCCGGCCCAAGGCAACCGGGCAGAGTTCGAGTCAGTGATGGCCGCCAAGGCAAAGAAACCCTCGCGGAAAAAACCAAAGCCGTTCAACATCCTGATCGTGGGTCAGGGGGGCCGGCTGCAATACGAGGCGGTGATCTTCGCCGCCTCTCTGCGCGCCAGCAGCCCAGGCTTCTCCGGCCGCCTGGTCGTGGCCGAGCCGCAGCCCGGCCCGCTCTGGCAATCCGACCCGCGCATCCGCGGCGACGACACCCGCGCGCTGCTCGACCACCTCGGCGCCGAGATCGTGCCCTTCACGTCACGCCATTTCGGGCAGGCCTACCCCTACGGAAACAAGATCGAGGCGCTGTTCACCCTGCCCAAGGACGAGCCCTTCGTCTTTTTCGACACCGACACGCTGGTCACCGGCGACCTGGCGCAGGTGCCGTTCGATTTCGACCGCCCCACCGCCTCGTTGCGGCGCGAGGGGACATGGCCCGAGATCCAGCTTTACGGCCCCGGCTACACGGCCACGTGGAAATCGCTCTACGACAAGTTCGGGCTGGATTTCGAAAACTCGCTCGATACCGGCTGGCCGGATGAGTTCTGGCGCCGCTATCTCTATTTCAACGCGGGGTTCTTCTTCTACGAATGCCCGCATGTCTTCGGGCAACGTTTTCTCGACTATGCCACGGCAATCCGCGACACCCCGCCGCCCGAGTTGGTGTGCCAGTCGCTCGACCCGTGGCTCGACCAGGTGGCCCTGCCGCTGGTCATCCATTCGCTTGGCGGCGGGCGCGACACCCTGCCCGAGGGGCTTCTGGATGGCGAGGTGACCTGCCATTACCGCCTTTTCCCGCTGCTCTACGCGCGCGAATCCGACCGGGTGGTGGAGGTGCTTGAACAGGTGACTGCGCCCAACAAGATCAAGAAGGTGCTCAAGGGCTACGACCCGATCAAGTTCATGATCTACCACGGGCGCGGCCAGAAGGTGCGCGCGCTCTTCGACCGCGACGCCCTGCCCCGCAAGGAACAGGCGATCCGCAACACGATCAAGCGCAACGGGTTCTGGATGCGCTGAGCCGCGCGATCGCCAGACCGCCCGCCGGTCGGGCGATTGGCTGATACAGGCGCGCCGATCAACGCATTTTCGGAATTGGCCGGGATAATGCGCCCTGAACGCATGTGGCATCGCCATTCCCCGGCCTCGCCATCACACGGCTTACGCCGGATCACCGCCGAGCCGCGCACCCGGAACACCCGACCGCCAAGACCAGCCGCAGCAGGAACATACGTTCCACCCCACACCGCCCGCGCGGAACAGCGGTCCGCCCGGACGCCGCGCCATTGTGACACCCCCGGCAATGCCCTAAACCTTGGGGTCAAGCATTTCCGTTGAGAGGACACCAACCATGGCCTACGGCTTCGACACTCTGCAAATCCACGCGGGCGCCCGCCCCGATCCGGCGACCGGCGCGCGCCAGACGCCGATCTACCAGACCACGGCCTACGTGTTCCGCGATGCCGAACACGCCGCCGCGCTCTTCAACCTGCAGGAAGTGGGCTACATCTATTCGCGCCTGACCAACCCCACGGTGGCGGCGTTGCAGGAACGTGTCGCCACGCTGGAAGGCGGCGCCGGGGCGGTGTGCTGTTCCTCGGGCCACGCGGCGCAGATCATGGCGCTTTTCCCGCTGATGGGACCGGGCCGCAACGTGGTGGTTTCCACCCGGCTCTACGGCGGGTCCGTCACCCAGTTCAGCCAGACGATCAAGCGGTTCGGCTGGTCGGCCCGCTTCGTGGATTTCGACGATCTCGACGCGATCGAGGCGGCGGTCGATGGCGACACCCGCGCGATCTTCTGCGAATCCATCGCCAATCCGGGCGGCTACATCACCGATCTCGACGCGGTGGCCAAGATCGCCGACAAGGTGGGCCTGCCGCTCATCGTCGATAACACCTCGGCCACGCCCTACCTCTGCCGCCCGATCGAACACGGCGCGACGCTGGTGGTGCATTCGATGACCAAGTTCCTGACCGGCAACGGCACCGTCACCGGCGGCGCGGTGGTCGATTCGGGCACCTTCGACTGGTCGGCCAGCGGCAAGTTCCCCTCGCTCAGCGAGCCCGAGCCCGCCTATCACGGGCTGAAATTCCACGAGACTTTCGGCCCGCTGGCCTTTACCTTCCACGGCATCGCCGTCGGCCTGCGCGATCTGGGCATGACCCTCAATCCGCAGGCCGCGCATTACACGCTGATGGGGATCGAAACCCTCAGCCTGCGGATGCAGCGCCATGTCGAGAACGCCGAGAAGGTGGCGGGCTGGCTGGAAAACCACCCGGCGGTCGATCACGTCACCTATGCGGGTCTGAAATCCTCGCCCTACCATGACCGCGTGGCGCGGATCTGTCCCAAGGGGGCGGGCGGGCTCTTCACCGTGGCGCTCAAGGGCGGCTATGACGCCTGCGTCAAGCTGGTGGACAGCCTGGAGCTGTTCTCGCATGTGGCCAACCTGGGCGACACCCGCTCGCTCATCATCCATTCGGCCTCGACCACGCACCGCCAGTTGACCCCCGAACAGCAGGAGGCCGCGGGCGCCGCGCCCAACGTGGTGCGCATCTCCATCGGAATCGAGGATGCCGACGACATCATCGCCGATCTTGATCAGGCACTGGCCAAGGCCGGCGGCTGAACGGCACCAAAGGTCCGGTTATCGCGCGCCGCCCCTGTGCTCCGGGGCGGCGCCGCACGCTTGCCGAACGGCGCGGGATGCCCCATCTCTGCCGCATCATGGCCGCACCAGCGCGCGCGGCCCCACCTCCACGCCGATCCCGGAGCCGGCCGATGACAGACATCTCCCAGCC